>JAGACI010000261.1 GCA_017614185.1 Lachnospiraceae bacterium
ACAGAAGAGAGAATCTTCAGAAAGGAAGAGAACAAAACTTAATACAGATCTTAAGAAAAGGAGGTACAGTCCACCTTACTACTTAATTTAAATCCAATATATATCACTTCTTAGATCGAGTACATAGTAATACAGGCGGTTGGATACAGGACGCCAAGTACAACGAGTACAAAACAATACGTGGAAAGATGAGAAGAGAAAGGCAGGATTAGTCCATTGGACGAGATATTTCTTTAGGAGAGGGCATCAGTAACAGCAGGATGTCCTCTCCATATTTTTGCCTTTTTTTCAAAAAAAGAACCCGCATCACCGGGTCCTTACCTACATAATATCCATGCCGCGCCCCGCTTCAAGCTTCTTAATATAGTTATCGGGGTCGTTTATAAAATGAGCCATTTCCATGAAGGTTTCGAGAATGAGCCATTCTTTGCTGCATTCGGAACCGTTCTTGCCGATGTCTTTAAACATCTTATATTCACCTAACAGGTAAACATATATATCAGATAAGAAATAACCGCGGAACTCAAACTTGTCTTTAAGACTCTTATGGTCTATATAATAAAGAAATTCTTCATAGAGCTCAGCCTTATTCAGAAACTCAGCCCACAGCGTATCCGCAAAGTCCGCGGGCTTACCGCTAAACTCCGCCAGATACTTCAAATCTTCGTATACCATTATTTTTCTTGCATCATATATTAATCCGGCCATGAGGCAATTATACATCAAAATTACGGGGATTTTAATATTTTTTTGGGAAGATTGTTATGGAGATATTAATAATTGTGCAATATAATCTAGGATATATTTGAGAGGAGAGGAGTATAAAAGTATGAAGAGAAGAATACTTTCAGTAACATTGACAATGGCACTCATTCTTGCTTTGGCAGGATGTGAGAAGAAGGATGAAACGACGGTAAGCTCCATCAGTGAGACACCTATCGAGAGCACAGAGACTTCTGTAAGCTCAGAGGCATCCGTTGAGACATCTACGGAGGACACCGGCGCAAGCACAGCCTCAGATGAAGAGAAATTAACAGGTCAGGCTTTGTACGAAGCATTTATGGCAGGCGAAGCCAAGGCTATGGTTACCGCCGAAGGCGACAAGGGCCAGTACTACACATTTACAAATGCCATGACCGCAGGCGAGTCTTACACACTTAACGAGATCATTACCAATCTTTCCGACAACATGGAGCAGAACGGCTGGGACAAGCGCCCCACACTCGGCGAGATTTACAAAGAATATATTGACTGCGGTATGGACGGTAAGGAAGAACTTCACGTTCGCATCGAACTTCCCGTGGAAGGCATTGAAGATTTCACCGTCGACATGGTAATCGTGGAGAAGGACGGTGCCCTTAAGATTGCATACGACGCAGACAGCTGGTCACGCAGCGAAGTTACTGTAGGACGCGACGGTTACATCATGAATGGCGGTTCCGCAGGTGCTTCCGTGCACGTGGGAGACGTAGCGATTATAGACGGCAACGGTGATTACAAGTTCATCTCACAGTGGGAAGAAAATACCGAAGTAATGGCAGCCGACTACTACGTAAGCTTTTCCAAGGACCCCATCAAGGTTGATTTAAGCAGCGTTGACACAGACGACCTCAGCGTTTCGCTGTTCACTCTTAAGGAAGACCCCAAGGCTGAAGATATCATGGTAACCCTTTACAAAGGCTTCGACGGCGAAGAATATGACGCTTCAAGCCCCGCCGGACAGGCATTTACCAATGTAGGTATCAAGGTAGTTTCCGAAGAGGAATCACACAAGATTATGTCCGACTGGCTGGTAGAGCAGGGATACAAATAAATGCTGAATTTTAACTGCAGGGACAGGTCACACAGGCCTGTCCTTTGTGTTATTATGGATTAAGAAAACCTGATTAATGGGGGCACTTAAACAATGATGACGGATTTTGAGAAGTTTCTTTTTGCGGCATTCAGAACAGTGGTAATTAAGGGAGAAGGCACTCACAAGCTTACGGACGAGCGCCTCGTAATGGCCGTTACTGCCAATGAAAACCTTAAGACTCTGGGCTACTCCATGGGGGCAGAGGCTCTTCTTAAGCTTGCATCCTCAGATTCCATTGAAACCATATACAAGGACGTCGAGAGTACCGCCGACATGCACGGCGCGAAGCCCATGTACCCCGACTTCCCCACGACTCTTATGAATATCGACGAGGCAACCTTCCGATTCCACCAGATATGTCACTATACGTCCACCTACGGCCTTGAGCGTTGGTACGGCGTGAAGATTAAGAAGGGCTGGCTCCCGGACACTCCCGACACCGCGAAGACCGAGAAGGACGAGGCGCTTTTGAACCTTAAGTTTCTTACGGTTGTCGACGAGAACGATGCATATCGTTACTGCCTCGAGAAAGTTCTTTCGAAAAAAGAACGCATGTCGCAGGACGACAAGACCTACGTGGCTCTTGCCTACAAACACGAGCTTGGTAAGACCTGGCTTTCCGAACTTCAGGTGCCCTTTAAACAGAACTTGATGGCGCTCTTTGCGATTGCTTTTGACACGCTTGAGACTGAGGATTTCATCGATTCCATGA
>JAGACI010000262.1 GCA_017614185.1 Lachnospiraceae bacterium
CAGACCAAACCCGAAGCTTTGCTTTGCGGACTCTATGACGGCTCTGTTCCCACAGAACCCAGAATCCCCATCATCGAGGTTGAAGGATTCAAATTTGCTATTCTTAACTACACATACAGCTGTAACATGGCATCACTCCCCAACGGATTTGAGAACTACTTCGGTACTCTTTGTCCATGGGACGGTTCCAGAATGCTCGACTTTAACAACCTCCGTCAGGAAGTTCTCGATGATATCGCCCTTGCAAAGACAATGGCCGATATCGTAATTGTCTGCCCTCACTGGGGAATCGAGTATACAACCACTCCCACAGATGTCGAGAAACAGATGGCAATGGCAATGACAGAGGCAGGTGCAGACCTTATCATCGGTACTCACCCCCATGTTCCACAGCCCGTTGAAGTGGTTGAGTCTCCTAACGGCAACAGATGTCTTTGCTACTACTCACTCGGAAACTACGTTTCAACCCAACAGCAGGAAATCACAATGCTTGAGGAGATGGCATGGGTTGTATTCCACGTAACCGAGGAAGGTATCTACCTTGACGAGCCCCGTTGCGGTGTCATCCCCATGGTTGACCACTACACATACGGTCCTCTTCGCTTCCAGACGGTTTACTACCTTGCCGATTACAGTCAGGACCTTGCAAACCAGCACGGAATCCTCGGATGGGGTGGCGTAAGTTTAAGCTATGATAACTTAAACAACTACTCCGATCAGATTATGGGCAACTACCGCATGGATAAGCCCTCACTTGATTTCGTACATAAATAATAAGCATCAGAAAAGCCCGGCATATGCCGGGCTTTAATTTTATATTCTTCCTGCTTCCTTCGTCATTGCGAGGATGCGTTTGGCAAGTGCCTTTGAATCCTGGCCCTTCTTCATTCTCCATACCCAGTTGGCGGGATCTAGAGTACTTGGACGGTTCATACGTCCGTCTTCGCCTACTTTTAAGTAATCCTGCATCTGAGCCATAAAGAGGTCAGCCTTTGAATCCATGCCTGCCTTTAAGATTGCATCGCAGATATCATCGTCCTTCTTAAGCTTTAAGTACTTGCGTGTAAACTTAACGCACTCAGGAGCGATTCTCTTACTCCACTGCACAAGCGTTTCATTATCGTGGGTGCCTGTGTAGCATACACAGTTTTCTGTATAGCAATCAGGTGTGTACTCTCCGGGTTTCGTAGCCTCGAATCCGAATTCAAGAACCTTCATTCCGGGGAAGCCTGAGTCCTTGTGAAGTTTTCTTACCGCAGGGGTTAAGAATCCCAAATCCTCTGCGATAAACTCGACATCGGGAAGTTCCTTTTTGATGGTATCAATGAAGGCCTTTCCGGGGCCTTTAACCCACTTGCCTCTCTCTGCAGTCTCATCACCGTAAGGGATTGCCCAATAGCTCTCCAAGCCTCTGAAATGGTCCATTCTGATGATGTCAAAATACTCTGAGTTCTTTCTAAGTCTCTTAACCCACCATGAGAACTTGTCTTCCTTCATCTTCTTCCAGTCGTAGATGGGATTGCCCCAAAGCTGACCGGTCTTTGCAAATGCATCTGGAGGACAGCCTGCAACCTTTATCGGATTAAGATCTTCATCAAGCTGATAGTTTGAAGGATTAGCCCAGACATCAGCGGAATCAAGCGGAACATAAATCGGAACGTCACCGATAATCTTGATATCGTTATCTTTTGCATAGTGGCGAACGAAATCCCACTGCTTTGCAAACTCATACTGGACAAACTTGTTAAAGCCTATGAATCTTTCATGGTCAATCAAAGCCTGCTTGATAGCCTCAGGCTTACGAAGTTTAAGTCCCTCATCCCACTCATACCAGGGTTTAAACTGATAGTGCTGCTTGATAGCCATGAAAAGTGCAAAGTCATCAAGCCACCACTTTTCTCTCTTGCAAAACTCGCTGTAGCCGATGTTGTTGAGGCGTTCAAACCTGTTGTATGCAAGGACCAGAACTCTCATACGATGGTCAAACAATGCACCGTAATCAACCTTCTTCGGGTCATCGCCCCACTCAAACTTCTCAATCTCATTAGTCTCAAGGAGTCCCTCGTTTACAAGGATTTCCAAATCGATAAGGAAAGGATTGCCTGCAAAAGTTGAAAGTCCCTGATACGGAGAATTGCCGTAACCTGTAGGGTTAATCGGAAGAATCTGCCAGCACTTCTGTCCGGCAGCCTTCAGAAAATCGATAAACTCATATGCACTTCTTCCCATCGTGCCAATGCCGTAAGGTGAAGGCAGCGATGAAATGTGCAGTAAAATGCCGCTTTTTCTCATATGTTTGTAATCCCTCCCAATGCTAGATATTTCTGACGCTCTGTCTTATATCAAGTTCAAACGGAATATATTCGTGTCTTGCCTTACCCTCATTCTCAAGGCAATCCACAAGTATTTCGCAGCTTCTGTCACAAATCCTGTCAATGCTTTGCTTAACGGTAGATAACTTCGGGCAAAAATACGCTCCTATCGGGATGCCATCGTATCCGATAACAGAGACATCTCCCGGTACCGACAATCCTGCATCGCTTATCGCAGAGATTGCTCCGATGGCCATAACATCAGCCAGAGCAAAGACGCCTGTCACCTTTTTACCGCTTTTTAAAAGCTTCTGCATCGCCTTGTATCCTGCCTCAAAAGAGTATCTTCCTTTTTCGGCGGGGCCAAAATCCTTTTTGTCTATACCCATATCTTCCTGGGCCTTCTGCCAGCCAAGCTGCCTTTTCATGGAGGTATCGGAACCTTCCGTACCGCCAATCATCGCAACATTTCTGTGTCCCTCTTTAAGAAGATATAAAACCGCTTTTCTTGCTCCCTCCACGTCATCCGTAGATACGCTTGAGAGATTCTCGAAGTTCCAGTCGCCTGCATAGTTGGTTGCAAGCACTGTCGGGATTTTCACCCGTTCAAATCCGTTAATAAAGTTCTCTTTGTTGCCGCCAAGGAAGATAAGACCTTTCGCCTTCTTTTCAAGGCAAAGTTCCCTAGCTCTTGTAACCTCATCAGCTTCCTCATCTACGTACTCGGTAATGAGCGTGTAGCGCGTTTCTCTGAAATAAAGCTGAATCCTTTGCACCATAACCGGGAAAAGCTCGTTAAAAGTTCCCTTAACGATGATGATTATATTTTCACTTTGAACCTGTTTTAGGTTCTTGGCACTTACGTTCAGGATGAAACCGTGTCTGTCAACAGCCTCCGTAATGATCTTTCTTGCCTTGTCACTTACATTGGGATGATTGTTTAAAACCCTCGATACGGTTCCTATTGAATACCCTGTTTCTTTCGCTATATCCTTGATTGTCATGTTTTTATATCCCCAATAAAAAAGCTATGCCTTGGAAACGTTTACAACCCTTCCAAATAGAGTCTATCACGGCATAGCTTTGGTTTCAATATTTTTGTGAAAAATCTTTTATTCCTCGTCGTCGCCCTTAAGGTAATCGAGTACAATCTCTTCCTCGGAGAAATGATATTTGACTCCGTAGATTTCCTGATATTCCTCATGGCCTTTGCCGATGAACGCTACAAGATCTCTCTCCTTGCAGTTATCGAGAAGATAACGAATTGCTGCGGCTCTGTCCATGATAATCTTGTACTCGCCCTCGTGAACGTTAAGGCCCTTGATGATATCCTGGTTGATTGACTCAGGGTTCTCAAAACGGGGGTTATCTGTGGTAAGAATCGTAAGGTCTGCGTACTTACCTGCCATAAGGCCCATGTCATAACGGCGCTGTGCAGGCTTGTTGCCGCCGCCGCCAAAGAGTACGATGAGTCGGTTTGGCTTATATTCAGAAAGCATCTTTAAGATACTCTCCATGCTTAAAGCATTGTGGGCATAGTCGATAATGAAGGTTCCTTTTTCAGGGGGAACAGGAAGAACCTGAACACGGCCCTTTACGGTAACCTCTCTTAATGCGGTCTTGGCATCTTCAAGGTTTACGCCCATCTGCTTGGCAATAGCCATGGCAACGAGAGCATTCTCTACGTTAAAAATACCGGGCATTCTAAGAATGATATCGCCGTCATAGATACCTTTAACCTTATATGTAACACCAAAGTCTGTACCTTCCCAGATTTCTTTGATATCTGTAGCCATAAGGTCCGCTTCCTTAGAAGCAGATACAGTCTTAATATCCTCTACGACGGGTGACTTCTTGGCAGCTTCCAGGAATTCCTCAGAATAGTCGCCGTCAAGGTTAATCACAGCGTGCTTGGTCTGTTCAAAGATTCGAAGCTTACATGACTTGTACTCCTCAAATGAAGAGTGCTCGCCGGGACTTACGTGGTCGAGTGAAAGATTTAAGAATGCGCCGTAATCAAAGGTGATTCCGTCGGTTCTGTGAAGTTTGAAGCCCTGTGAAGAAGCCTCCATTACTACCGTGTCGCAACCTGCTTTTTTCATTCTTGAAAAAAGAGACTG
>JAGACI010000263.1 GCA_017614185.1 Lachnospiraceae bacterium
ACCTCTTTACACTCATCACAGTAGTAAGCGGGAATTCTGTGGCCCCACCATAACTGTCTTGAGATACACCAGTCTCTGATATTGTCTGTCCAGTTAAAGTAGGTCTTCTCCATTCTCTCGGGAATGAGCTTGATGTCGCCTTCCTTAACTGCTTTAACTGCGGGCTTGATAAGCTCGTCCATCTTAACGAACCACTGCTCCTTAACAAGGGGCTCAATGGTTGTCTTACATCTGTCGTGAGTACCAACATTGTGGGAATAGTCCTCAATTTTTACAAGAAGGCCCATCTCGTCAAGTTCCTTAACGATCTGCTTTCTTGCCTCGTAACGGTCCATTCCTGCGAACTTGCCACCGTTTTCGTTGATGGTGGCATCGTCGTTCATGATGTTGATGATAGGAAGGTTATGACGCTTTCCTACCTCAAAGTCGTTAGGGTCGTGTGCAGGTGTGATTTTAACAACACCGGTACCAAACTCCATGTCTACGTAAGAGTCCGCAACGATGGGAAGCTTACGTCCGATGAAAGGAAGATATACGTCTCTTCCGATAAGTGCTTTATATCTGTCATCATCAGGGTTTACTGCAACTGCTGTATCGCCGAGCATTGTCTCTGGACGGGTTGTAGCAAACTCAAGGAATTCTGTCTTGCTAACCTCTCCGTTGGCATCAAAGAGAGGGTACTTGATGTGCCAGAAATGTCCGGCCTGATCCTCGTACTCAACCTCAGCATCGGAGATTGAAGTATTACAAACAGGACACCAGTTGATGATTCTTGCGCCCTTGTAAATCCAGCCTTTTTCATGCATCTTGCAGAAAACTTCGGTTACGGCCTTGTTGCAGCCCTCATCCATGGTGAAACGTTCTCTGTCCCAGTCACATGATGAACCCATCTTCTTAAGCTGGTTGATGATTCTGGAACCGTACTGCTTCTTCCACTCCCATGCTCTCTCAAGGAATTTTTCTCTTCCGAGATCATGTTTGTCGATACCCTGCTCTTTAAGAGTATTGATGATTCTTACTTCGGTAGCAATCGAAGCATGGTCGGTACCGGGCTGCCAGAGTGCATTGTATCCCTGCATTCTCTTGAAACGGATAAGGATATCCTGCATTGTATTGTCAAGGGCATGACCCATGTGAAGCTGACCCGTGATATTGGGTGGCGGAATAACTATGGTAAAAGGTTTCTTGGTTTCGTCTACTTCGGCATGAAAATATTTCTTATCAAGCCATTTCTGATAAAGGCGATCCTCAATGCCTTTGGGATCGTATGTTTTTGCGAGTTCCTTGCTCATTTATTTAACTCCTTAAATATAAGTTTATTCTTATTCGCATAATCTATTAAATTATACGAGTATTGGTGCTTTACGTCAAGTTATGTAAAACTAAACAGGCAATAAAGAAAGCACTGTTTGAATCATTTCAAACAGTGCTTTTGACGTCTTACATCTCTTATGAAATAATGCCTTCTCTGTATGCATTCAAAAGTTCTTCGAGATCAGACACTTCTTCGAGTAGTTTGCGACCGTTGTCGGTGTCTCTTACATACATTCTCGTATCGAATTTTTCCACATCCATTGTATCCGAGAGAATATCCATCTCCTTGGCAATTGCCTTGGCCTTGGATTCAAATTTCTCGTGTTGTACAAGCCAGCTTCCGTGTGAGTCGATTGCAAGAGTGTATCCCGACATTCCGGTCTTTTCATGATAAGCCTTGGAGAATCCTCCGTCTATCATAAGAACTTTGCCGCCCGCTTTAATCGGAGTCTGTCCGTTTTTGATTTCTACCGGAACATGTCCGTTAATAATCTTGGAATATTTGCCGGTTGCTCCGAATTCTTTTAATATCGCATCCGCAACCCCGGCATCCTCTTCAATAAATGAGTAATACGGGTCTTTAATCTCTTTATGAGTCTCTTTTTCCGCTACAAAGAGTCTTTCGAAAGTCGTCATTTTGTTACGTCCGTAAAGAGGTGATTTGGGTCCGCACCAGAGATACCATAAGATGTCTCCGCCCTTTACTCTGTCAACGGAACCGATTGGCGAATAATATGCCTTTCTTGCATATTCCTCCAGCAGTTCATACAAAGCCCTGCCGCATGTGTCCCTGCCACAGATTCCCGAATGTGCGAAGCTTCCGTCATTATTTAAAAGAACACATCCGTGATATATAAGATTGCCGTTGTAAACTCTGTACATTGCTCCTTTTTTGTAAAGGAATTTAACATGCTTTTTGAGTTTCTCCGAATTCATAAAAGCCTTGACAAGATGTTTGACAATCATTTCTTCTTCGGCACTTAATTTGTAGGGATCGTTTTTGTCGATGGTAGGAAAATCGCAATCAAGCAAATCATATTCCTTGCCATTTATCTTAACCGTCTTTTTGTCATAATCCACATCGTCAAAAAGAAGTTGATCATCCATTTCGAAATCGGGATTTCTCTTGATTACTTCCGCTTCGAGTTTGAACTGAATGATGGTTATTGCCTTGTACATTTTGCTCTCTATTTCGGAAGCGTTAACGAATTCGCCGCTGCTTGTTTCTTTCAATCTGAATCTCTCGCAATCGGTATCTCTGTATGTTTCCATTGCAAAAGTGGCAAGAGGAAGAAGATTGATTCCGTAAGCATCTTCTATTATCGAAAGATTGCCGTATCTTGCGGACATTCTGATCACATTGGCAATGCATGCCGGATGTCCTGCCGCAGCACCCATCCAGACAACATCGTGATTGCCCCATACCATGTCTACGGAATGGTACGAGCAAAGTGTATCCATGATTTTGTGAGGACCGGGACCTCTGTCATATATATCCCCGACTATATGAAGATGGTCGACAACCATGTTCTGGATTACTTCAGAAAGCGTAACGATAATGTTCTCCGCTTCTGCAACACGAACGATGGTATCGATAATACTGTTATAGTATTTTTCCTTGTCGTTGATTTCCTGTTTCTCGGTAATAAGTTCCTCGATAATATATCTGTATTTATCGGGAATTGCTTTTCTGACTTTGGAGCGGGTGTATTTGCTGGTAACGCATTTTAACACATCAACCAAATCCCTGATTGTCTCCTTGTACCACTCGTCTGTAGCCAGTCCTTCGGCTTTGATAAGCTCGAGTTTTTCCTTGGGATAATAAATCAGAGTTGCCAGTCTCTTTCTGTATTCACTGTCCTTTTTATCGGACAGCACAATATCTATTTTTCTTTTGACGGTACCTGAACCGTTCTTCAAAACATGCTCAAACTGTTCATACTCACCGTGAACATCCGTTAGAAAATGTTCCGTTCCTTTGGGGAGGCTTAATATCGCTTCCAGGTTGATAATCTCGGTAGCGGCCTCTTCGGGAGTGGGATATTGTTTGGCGAGTATACGTAAATATTTTTCTTTCATCTTATCTCCTGATTCAAATGACATCAGTTTATTATAACACCTTGAACAAAAAAACAAAAACCCCACCGCAATTTGCGATGGGGTGAAATATTAAAGTGTAATCTTGCAGAAATTCTTCTTACCCTTCTTTACGATGAAGTCGCCTGCTGCGATTTCTTCTTTGGTGTAAGCTTTCTTAACATCCGTAATCTTCTCATCATTTACGGTACAGCCGCCCTGCTCGATTGTTCTTCTTCCTTCGGAACGTGTGGGAACAAGCTTGGCTGCTACAAGGATGGAGATTAAATCTGCCTGACCGTCTCTGAAGCAATCTTCGGTAAGTGTGCATGAAGGCATATTCTCAAGGTTTCCGCC
>JAGACI010000264.1 GCA_017614185.1 Lachnospiraceae bacterium
CAGCCGATGAAATCTCAGGAGACTCATTCTTATATAACGGCAAGGCAGTAAGCTGCCTGGATGATCTTGACACAATCCTTAATAACCTTGGCGGCGGAAACAGAAGCGACACCGAAACAGAGGGTGAGTATTGCTATGATAACGGAACAGACGCCATGTGCGTTTTTACCCGAGAGATAAACGGTGAAGAATATCCGACTGAAATCAGTATCCTTGACAAAACAGTTAAGACATCAAAGGGAATCGGTATCGGAAGCAGCGAGAAAGAGCTTAAAGACGCCTATGGCGACCCCAATGACGTTATTCCCATTGAAAGTATTTTATACAACTATAAATTTGATGGCTATTCCATCACATTTACTATCGATGACGACGAAGTAAAGGCAATGTCATATTACATGAAGACGCCCGCCGTCAACTAATAAGCCAACTACCATTTTGAACATATATTGTACTCCAAAAGCCCCCAAAAAAAGATGGCGCCGGTATTGCTCCGGCGCCGCTTTTTTATTGAAAAGAGGTATTCTACTTAAAATATGCGTAATTCTGGCGGATGTGCTCTCGCATAGTTTTCTCGGCGAGATCTGCATCCTTCTTTTTCATAGCATCGAGTATCTTCTTGTGATAATCGAGAGCAGGTTTATATTTCATCTTCTCAATCACTGAATTCATTGACTCCTTCAAAACATTAAGAAGAATCTCATAAGCCTTTATGAGCATGGGATTCCCACTCATGCTGACAATGTATGTATGGAATTTCAGGTCATAGTGAGAAAAGGACTTGCCATTGTCTTCCTCGGCGGCCTTTTTCATCTTGCCAAGCATCTCCTCAAGCTGATCAAGGCTTCTGTCATCCATAAGCGGAGTGGCAATTCTGACACTTTCGGAATCAATCATCTCACGGAACTGGAACACATGCATCTGTGAGGGCTTCCCTATATACATAAGAGGAATAAGATCGTTAAGAGAATCCTCGGGACTCACTTCTCTTACATATGAGCCTGATCCTGTGCGGGTTTCAATAAGACCCAGGGCCTTAAGCTTCTGCATTGCCTGACGTATTGTCATGCGGCTTACTCCGAAGGTCTCAGAAAGCTCATTCTCAGAGGGCAGCTTGTCTCCTGAGCGCCAGGTACCTTCTATAAGAAGATTCTGCATTTGCTCAAATACCTGTTCAACTGCATTGATTTTCTGAATTGGTTGAATGTTCATAATTCCCCTTTTTTACTGAAACATAATGTCTGCCTGTAAGTTGAATACCTGTATAACAGGTTCTTGCTTCATTATATCTAGAATCTTTCAATATGTCAAAATATTTTTTTTGTCTATTTTGCAAAAAAATGCAACTTAAGAATAGTGTATTTTCACCAATTGACAATTAATCATGGGGATTATAAAATGACCTTAACCTGTAATACAGCTTACAGCTGACAACTTACAGCATACAACCAAACTGCTATGAAATAATGGAGGACTAATCATGGCATACAGCGAAGAATTAATCAAATCATTAAAGGAAAAAGGACAGCTGTTAAGGCGCGACTGTATCAAGTGCATCGGAGTCGGTGTGGCAGGTCACGTCGGGGGAAGCTGTTCCAGCGCAGATATAGTTGCTGCACTTTATTTCCATAAGATGAAAGTCGATCCCAGGAATCCCGAATGGGAAGGCAGAGATTACTTCCTTCTCTCCAAAGGACATGTGGCTATCTTGCAGTACGCCGCACTTGCAGAGAAAGGATATTTCCCCGTAGATGACCTTCCTCATTGTAAGGACATAGGCTTCTATCTTCAGGGGCATCCACATCTCGGAACACCGGGAATTGAAGCGGGAACGGGATCGCTTGGTCAGGGCCTTTCTCTTGGCTCAGGTATCGCAATCGCAATGAAGCTTGATAAAAAGCCTAACAGAGTATATGTACTCGTCGGCGATGGCGAACAGGATGAGGGACAGATTTGGGAAGCAGCAATGTCATCCGCGGCAAAAGGACTTAACAACCTTTGCGCTATCATTGATAACAATGGATTACAGGCTACAGGCGTAATCAAGGACAGACTTCCTGTTGAGCCGGTGGCAGAGAAATGGAAAGCATTCGGCTGGAACGTTATCGAGATTGACGGACATAACATGGAAGAAATCCTTACAGCTCTCGATGCGGCAGAGGAATGCAAAGACCGCCCTACAGCCATTGTAGCACATACAGTTAAAGGTAAGGGAATCAGTTTTGCGGAGAATCAGGTGGGATTCCATAACAGAGCCCTTACAAAAGAAGAATATGACAAAGCATTGGAAGAGCTTGCTTAAGAGTTAGAAAAGGAGAAAAGTATCATGGCTGAAACCAATCAAAGAACCGCTTATGGCCAGACGCTTGTTAAGCTCTGCCACGAAAATAAGAATATCGTAGCCCTTGATGCTGATCTGGGCGGATCTACCATGGGTAAGATGGTAGAACTTGACCCCGAGATTGCGGAAAGGCATATCGAGATGGGAATTGCCGAGGCTAACATGGCTTCAACAGCAGGTGGCCTTGCAAGAGCAGGCAAGATTCCTTTCATCAGTTCCTTCGCAGTATTTGCCGGAGGAAGAGCTTATGACCAGATAAGACAATCAATCGCCATCGGAAAATTAAATGTTAAAATCTGCGGTTCGTCCGCAGGATGTTCGGACTTCGGTGACGGTGCAACACACCAGTCGGTTGATGACATTGCCTATATGCGTGTCATCCCCAATATGCAGGTTTTTGTTCCGGCAGATGCAAACGAGACAGTTGCGGTTGTCAATTACATGGCTGAGAACAAGGGACCTATGTACATTCGCGTGAATCGTAATCCTTATGACAACGTTACACCTGAGGATGCAAAGTTTGTTCCGGGTGAGCCCGTTGTTTTGAAGGAAGGAAGCGATGTTGCCATATTTGCGTGCGGTGTAATGGTTACCAAGGCACTCGAGGCTGCCAAGGCACTGGAAGGGAAGATTTCTGTCAAGGTAGTTAACGTTTGTTCTATTAAACCTTTGAACGAAGACAGCGTTGCAAAGATTGCAAAGAGTGTAAAGAAGGGTGTAGTAACCGCTGAAGAGCACAGCGTTATCGGAGGTCTTGGAAGCACAATTGCAGAGGCGCTTCGCCTTGAACGCACTCCGATCGAATTTGTCGGAGTAAACGATACCTTTGGTTCTTCTGCACATAACTACAATGATATCCTTAATTATCTTGGCCTCACGACTGAGCATATCATCGAGGCTGTTGAAAAAATAAATTCATTATCATAGAGGGAAGTTTAAGCACTTATAAAGAAAGGAAGAATCAAAATGAAAGTAGGATTTGTCGGTCTTGGCATTATGGGACGCCCTATGTGTAAGAATCTGTTAAAAGCAGGTTACGAAGTAACGGCATTCGATCCTTTTGCCAAGGAAGCACTCGATGATGTTGTATCATGCGGTGCAAAAAGAGGCGAAAGCAATGCTGATGTTGCCTCAAAGAGTGATGTGGTTATCACTATGGTTCCCAATTCGCCTCATGTTCGCGAGGCTGTATTCGGACCTAAGGGTATTGCTGAAGGAGCGAAGCCCGGACTTGATATCATTGATATGAGTTCGATAGCACCTCTTCAGTCCAAGGATATCGCTGAGAAGTGTAAGGAAAAAGGCATCAATATGATGGATGCTCCGGTTTCCGGAGGTGAACCTAAAGCTATTGATGGCTCGCTCTCAATCATGTGTGGCGGTCCGGAATCTTTGTTTGAGAAGTATAAAGAGTTGCTTGGTGTTATGGGCGCTTCGGTTGTCCACTGCGGTGATGTTAACGGCGCAGGCAATACAACAAAACTTGCCAACCAGGTTATCGTTGCGGTTAATATTGCGGCATGTGCAGAGGCTTTCGAACTCGCTACAATGGCAGGCGTAGATCCTGAGAAAGTTTTTGCGGCAATTAAGGGCGGACTTGCAGGCTCAACGGTAATGAATGCAAAAGTTCCCATGATGCTTGACGGAAACTTCAAACCCGGATTCAGAATCGACCTTCACATCAAGGATCTTAACAATGCACTCGACACAGGCCACGGCGTAGGAACTCCTATGATTCTTACAAGCGCCGTTCAGGAGATGCTTCAGTGGCTTCATAACAATGAGTGCGGAAGCGATGATCACAGTGCTATTCTCAAGTACTATGAGAACATTTCCGGCGTTGAAATGAGAAAAATTAAATAGGGTAACTAAAACAATAATTGTATTGGAACACTATCCCCTGCCAGGCTTTTTAATGACATAACCTCAAGACGTGAATCTCCCAATTGCCTTTTGTGAATGTTGCAAGAAAAAACGGGATTAGGATAGTATATTTTCGCTAATTGACTTCCAATCCACAGGAAGATAAAATTAAATTAACCTGTAATACAGCTTACAGCATACAAGTTTTCAGAAATTGCAGACAGTTTGCATGGTAAGGACTGAAAAAGGAGAAAAACGTTGAAAGAATATTTGTCATATATTTTAGATTCGAACGCACCGGTTTGGCCCGGTGAGCCCAACATAGAGATTACTCATTGCACACAGATTAAGGGAGAATGCAAATATAATTCATTTTTATCAAAGCTCCCCAATCACTGTGGCACACACTATGACGGCCCCTGGCATTTTAATCCCAAAGGAGTTAAGTTTACAGAGCTTCCGATTGACTACTTCTGGTTTGAAGATATTGCTGTAGTCGATGCTCCAAAGAAACCCGGAGAGGGCGTGGTTCCCGGAGATTTGACTCCTTATGAAAAAGAGATTTCCAAAGCAAAACTTCTGCTGATTAAGACAGGCTTTTCATATGTAAGATCGGAGGAACCCGAGGTATACAGAAGCAACGGACCATACCTGACTCCTTCTGTAGCAAAGTATCTTGTAGAAACGTTCCCGAATCTGAACACCGTAGGATTTGATTTCCTCTCAATAGGATCGCCTGCAAATACTTTATCGGCACAGACACATCAGATTTTGCTTGGATGCCAGTCGGATCATTTTGTGACGGGTATAGAGGATATGAACCTTCGACCTCTGTACGAGAATTCGGCAAGACTTAAAAGAGTCATAGCGGCGCCCTTAAGAATTGCGGGCGTAGACAGCTCGCAGGTATGCGTGATGGCAGAGTTCGAATAAATCAATTAATCACCTAAGGGTGGGGGAAAAATATATGTGTTAATTCAAGGAGGGAAACATGAAAAAGAAATTACTCGCAACATTATTAACAGCAGCAATGACACTTTCACTCTTCGCAGGCTGCGGCGGTGCAGCAGCTGAGAGTGCACCTGCAACCGAGAACAAGGAAGAGGCACAGACTCCCGCTGCAGCAGAGCCCGCAGAGGCTGAGCCCGCAGCTGAAGCAGACGGAACACTTACAATCGGATTCAGCCAGTATGCAGCTTACAACAACTGGCGTGTAACCAACACCGATGACATCAACCGTGCACTCAACGATCAGGGCTGGAAAGTTATCTTCGCAGATGCCAATGATGATACAGCACAGCAGATTTCAGATATCGAGGATATGATTGCGCAGCAGCCCGACTATCTTGTTATCGCACCTCGTGAACAGGAAGGCTATGAGAGCGTTCTTGAGGAAGCAAAAGAAGCAGGCATCAAGGTTGTTCTTTATGACCGTTTTGCTGATGGCCCTTACGATGTTCTTATCCAGGGCGATTACATCCTTGAAGGTGAGAATGCAGGTCAGGCAGTTGTTGATACATGCGGCGATACAGACGAAATCAATATTGTTGAGCTGACAGGAACTCCCGGTGCAGACGTTACAGCACAGCGTTCCGAAGGCTTTATGAATGTTATCAGCCAGCACAGCAACTATAAGATTCTTGCTTCACAGGTAGGTAATTTCTCTCGTACAGAGTCTCAGACAGCAATGGAGAACTTAATCCAGTCATACGGCGATCAGATTGATGTTGTTTACGCACATTCAGATGATAACGGTATCGGCGCTATCAATGCTATCAAGGCAGCAGGCCTTAAGCCCGGCGAAGATATCCTTGTATTCGGCGTTGACGGAACAACAGACGGACTTCAGGCAATTATTGACGGTGAGATGAAGGCTACATATCTTTGCAATCCTTTCTACGGTGATGCAATCGTTGATCTCATCAAAAAGCTCGAAGCAGGCGAGACTTTCAGTGACAGAGTTGTACTTCAGGGTAAGCTTTATACACAGGAAAATGCACAGGCTTCACTTGATGCCGGCGAAGGTTTCTAAGCAACTTATATGAAAGGTGGGAGGAGCCCCGGCTCCTCCTATTTTAAGCAGGGATATCACATGGAAAATAATCTTCTACTTGAAATGAAACAGATTGATAAGCAGTTCACCGGCGTACACGCCCTTAACCACGTGGATTTCTCGGTAAGAAAGGGTGAAATACATGCTCTTATGGGTGAAAACGGAGCCGGCAAGTCAACTCTTATTAAGGTTTTGACGGGATTGTATTCAAAGGATTCCGGTCAGATAATTTTTGACGGCGTTGAATGTAATTTCAAAACCCCGCAGGATTCGCAACGTGCAGGAATTAGCACAATTTATCAGGAAATCAACTTAATTCCTCATCTGTCCGTAGCAGAGAATATCTTCATTGGAAGAGAACCAAGGAATGCCTTCGGAATTGACTGGAAGGCAGTACGCAAAGAAGCCAAAAGACTTCTTATGGATATCGGAATTGATATAGATGTGGATAAAGAGCTTTCATATTACTCTACGGCAATTCAGCAGATGGTTGCCATCACCAGGGCAATCTCGCAGAATGCAAAGCTTTTAATAATGGATGAGCCAACATCTTCGCTTGCGAATGATGAAATCCAGGTGATGTTTGAAAAAATGCGTGAGCTTGTTGCGAAGGGAATGTCTATCATTTTCATCAGCCACAAGCTGGACGAGGTTTATACAATTTGTGACCGTACCACAATCCTTAAGGATGGTAAGCTGGTCGGAAGCTATGACATTGATAAAATCAGCAGATTGGAAATGGTCTCCAAAATGATTGGCCGTGACGCCAGCAATGTATTTACACGTACAGTCGGCGAATTTGAGGAGAAAGAAGGCCGGGTACCTCTGCTCCATACCGCTGATATTGATAACAGGGTTAAGTTACACGGAATTTCAATTGACATTCAACCCGGTGAAATTGTGGGCATTGCAGGTCTTTTGGGCGCAGGTAAATCGGAGTATGCGAAGGTAGTCTTTGGATGCGATAACACATACACAGGTGAGTTTGAGGTAGAGGGTAAGCCTGTACGTCTTAAGACCCCCAAAGGCGCCATAGACCTGGGCTTTGCCTACTGCTCCGAAGACCGTAAGGTTGAGGGAATTTTCCCTCACATGTCTGTAAAAGAAAACATGACTATTACGGCATTACCACATATTTCAAAGTTTGGTGTTGTCAACAGACGCAAGCAGAAAGAGATTGTAGACAGATATATAGAGTCAATCCGAATCCGCACACCAAGTCCGGATCAGCTTATCTGTAACCTCTCCGGAGGAAACCAGCAAAAGGTTCTTCTCGGCCGCTGGCTTTCGATGAATCCGAAACTGATTATTCTTGATGAACCTACCAGGGGTATCGATGTAGGTGCAAAGGCTGAGATAGAAACCTTAATTAAGCAGTTTTCCGAGAATGGCATCAGCGTTTTATATATTTCATCTGAATTGGAGGAACTTATCAGAAACTGTTACCGTGTTGTGGTAATAAGAGACGGTCAGAATTCAGGAGAATTACGCGGTGAGGAAATTACGGAAGCAAATATCATGAAGTTCATCGCGAAGGAAACGGAGGCTGTAAATGGCTGAGGTGAAACAGAAGACTCAGACTTCCAGGTCTGCAGTAAATGATCATTTGAAGAAGTTTGGTGCGGTATATGCATTTTTACTTCTGATTATTATAAATACAATATCCAATAAGAACTTCCTTACGGTAAATACAATGTGGAATCTGCTTATCCAGGCATTTCCCATTATCATCACTTCGCTTGGAATGCTTTTTGTAATATCAAGCGGCGGTATCGATGTGTCCGTAGGTTCTGTTATGGCTTTGGCAGGTGTTGTAAATGCGGTTATCATGAACGGCATTTATCCCACTTTTCCGAAGAGCGTTTTCCTCGGAATTACAATGGGAATCATTGTCTGCCTGTTATTCGGCTTGTTCAACGGCTTTATGATTTCGGTATTCAAAATGCAGCCGATTATCGTAACGCTTACCACCTATATTATTGCCAGAGGCCTTACTCAGCTTCTTGCCAACGGTAAAATCTTATCATTCTCAAACACTCCTTTCAGCGAGGTGGGAATCATGAGACTTCCCGGTAATGTGCCTATTCAGTTTGCGGTTGAGATTGGATTTGTTCTGATTACTGCCTTCATCATAAAAAAGATGGTGTTTGGCTATCAGGTTCAGGCAATCGGCGAGAACCCTCAGGCTGCAAAGCTTTGCGGAATTAAGACAACAAAGGTCCAGATTATGGTTTATATGATCAGCGCATTTATCGCTGCAATAGCCGGTTTGCTTGTTTCATCGAGAACCAGCGCTGCTGATCCGACAAACCTCGGACAATTGGCTGAGATGGATGCCATCGCTGCGGTAGCAATCGGCGGCACATCCATGTCAGGAGGCAAATCCAGAATCCTGACAACGATTATTTCAGCGATGATTATCCAGCTGATAACAATTACCATCAACATGAATAATATTCACTATGCATATGCCCGTGTAATGAAGGGCCTGATTATTATCATAGCGGTATACATTCAGCAGGAAAAGAAGAGATAGGGGGCGCGTGATATGGCAAAGATAAAACAGTTTTTTTCTAAACAGAGCGCGCTTGTTGCCTTGATATTAATCTTTATTCTGGCTTCATTCCGCTATCCGCTTTTACCGACATGGACCAACATCTATAACCTTTTAAGACAAAATTCCATGATCGGACTCATCGCCGTGGCCATGACAATGGTTGTATTAACCGGCGGAATCGACCTTTCGGTCGGTGCAATTTGTTCAATGATATCGGTTATAACCGCGTACCTCTCGTTCACGGAAAACCCGTTTATCATAATATTTATTCCTATTTTGATAGGAACGCTGTTTGGTTTCCTTAACGGTTTTGTCATCGCAAAGATGAGGGTGGCGCCTATTATAGCGTCACTTGGAATACAGCTGATAGCAAGGGGCATCTCCCTCATCATGACAAACGGTGAGACAATGCACATTTCCGGCACCCCCAAGAAATGGCTGCCCAAAATCGCTAAGATATCAGTCGGCCCGCTGCCGTTAATCTTCTTAATCTTCCTTTTATTTGCCCTAATATTTATCTATATTCTGAAGTTTACGAAGTTCGGTCGACAGATTTATGCAGTCGGGGGTAACGAGGATGCAGCCCGCATGATGGGTATACGTGTAGATCGCGTAAAAATAGCGGTGTACACCATCTCGGGCTTTGCATCATCTCTGGCCGGTTTAATACTGGTCTCCAGAGCGGCTACCGGTCAGCCTGTAGCCTGCAATGGCTGGGAGATGGATGCTATTGCTTCCGTAGCCATCGGCGGAACATCTTTGGCAGGTGGTTCGGGTAAGATTGAGACGACAATTTATGGTGTATTCATTCTTGCCATTATCGGAAACATTATCAATCTCCAGGGTAACATTAATTCCTGGTGGCAGCAGATTATTACAGGATTGCTTCTCATCATTGTACTTATGCTTCAGATTATTCCTTCATGGAAAAAGAACAAAGCATAAAGGGGATAAGATATGGACATTCGTAAAGTTGTTATGGAGAACCCGCTCCTTGCTATTATGCGGAATGTGCCTCTGAATAAAACTGTTCCCTACGCAGAGGCTATAGTTAAAGGCGGCGTCAGATTCTTCGAGGTCGCAATGAACTCTAAGGATGCATGTGAACAGATTCGTATTTTAAACGACCATTTTGGCGATGATGTTTATATAGGTGCGGGAACCGCTATCACAACAAAACGAGTTAAGGACGCTGTAAGCGTGGGTGCAAAGTTCATTCTTACGCCCTCTGCTGACAGAGATGTGGTTCTGTATTGTGAAGAAAATAATATAGCTATGCTTCCCGGCGTAATGACGCCGACGGATGTCAGCTTTTGTCTGCAGCACGGGTTTAATACCTTGAAACTCTTTCCGGCAGGAGAACTTCCTGCCGGATATATAAAGAGCCTTAAAGGACCTTTTGACGAGGCGGAATATGTTGCTATCGGGGGAGTTAATCCCGATAACATTGGGGAATTCTTCAAACAAGGATATATAGGTGTCGGACTTGCAAGTTCGATAATGCCAAAGATGTTTGTTGAAGAAAACCGCTTTGAGGAAGGCTCGGCTTATGTGGCCAATCTTCTTTCAATAATCAGAAATGCCGGAAACAGATGACTATGAAGATAACTGAGGTAAATACTTATTTTGTCCGTCCAAGATGGGGATTTGTTGAAATAATTACAGATGAAGGATATACAGGGTGGGGCGAAGCTGTGCTCGAAGGACACTGTGACGCTGTGCTTGCCTGTGTAAACGAGTACAAACCTTATCTCATTGGACACAATCCGGCAAGAATCGAAGATATATCGGCAACGCTCTACAGAGCAGGATTCTATAGAGGCGGTGGAGTTATGATGAGTGCCATCGCCGGTATTGACCAGGCTTTGTGGGATATCAAGGGGAAAGTATTCAACGTTCCTGCCTATGAATTAATGGGTGGTGCATGCAGGGACAGAATGAAGGTTTATTCCTGGATAGGCGGAGACAGGCCGACAGATGTCGGAGCAGCTGCCAAAGAGAGACAGAATGCCGGATTTAAGGCTGTCAAAATGAATGCAACCGAAGAACTTCAGATGGTTGACACCTATGACAAGATAGATGCTGTTTTGGAGCGTGTGGCTGCAATCAGAGAGGCCTGTGGCAAATATTTCGGAATTGCAATAGATTTTCACGGAAGAGTACATAAGCCAATGGCAAAAGTGCTTGCAAAGAAACTTGAAGAATTTGACCCTATGTTTATTGAGGAACCTGTTCTTTGCGAGAATATGGAAGCATTTAAGGAAATTGCTGCTTCGTGCAATATTCCTATCGCTACCGGGGAAAGATTGTTTACCAAATATGATTTTAAACGTTTGCTGGAGACAGGCGGCGTGGATATAATCCAGCCGGATCTGTCTCATGCAGGCGGGCTTACAGAGGTTAAAAAGATAGCCGCAATGGCAGAGGCATACGATGTGGCTTTGGCGCCCCATTGCCCGCTTGGCCCCATAGCACTTGCGGCATGTCTTAATATAGATGCCACCTGTTATAACGCCGTTATTCAGGAGCAGAGTATAGGAATTCATTACAACGTTGGGAAGAGCGTTCTTGATTATGCTCTTAACAAAGATGACTTTAAGTTTGAGGATGGATTTGTAAAACTGCCACAAAAGCCCGGACTTGGAGTTGAAGTGAACAAAGAACTTGTTATTGAAGAGAACAAAACACCACATCAATGGAAAAATCCCGTATGGAGACATGCGGATGGTTGTGTTGCAGAGTGGTAGAGATAAAATCGGTGCCGGTATGCCCGGCTAAAAAGAAAGGGATAAATAATGAAAGCAATAGTTTATGAGGGACCTAACAAGTTAAATTACACTGACGTTCCGGATGTGTCACCGGTGAAGGGAGAAGTTAAACTGCGCATCAAGGCATGCGGTATCTGCGGAAGTGACGTTGCAGGCTATCAGGGCCTCACAGGACGTCGTCTTGAGCCCATGATTATGGGACACGAGTTTTGCGGTGAAGTAGTTGAGTGCGCTGAGGGAGTAACAAAGATTAAACAAGGAGATTTGGTTGCGGTTTATCCTGTTAACTTCTGCGGTGAATGTGAGATGTGCAAAAAAGGTGATGTTCACCTTTGCTTAAATAAGCGTTCATATGGTGTTTTGGCAGAAAACGGTGCTTTTGCGGAGTATCTTTGCGTACCCGAAAAGTGCTGCTTTAAGGTAGCTCCCGGTGTATCCCCCGTTATCGGTTCATTGATGGAGCCTTTGGCAGTTGCATACCGTGGTGTCGGACATCTTGGCGACCTTACGGGCAAGAGTGTTTTCCTTGCAGGTACCGGTACAATCGGACTTCTTGCAATGGTTTGTGCAAAGATTAAAGGAGCTGCCAAAATTTTCGTTTCCGATATGGATGATGACAGACTGCAGGTTGCAAAGGATTTGGGAGCCGATGTTTTAATCAATCCTTCCAAAGAAGATCCTAAGGAAGTTGTCCTTAAGAATACAAACAACATGGGAGTTGACTGTGCAATCGAGGCAGTAGGTATAGCACCTACGGTTCAGCAGGTTATGTCTGTCCTTCGCCTTAACGGCAAAGCAGTGTGGATTGGCAACAACCGTAAGATGATTGAGATGAACATGCAGGAAGTAGTTACAAGAGAACTCGAGATTTATGGTTCATTCCTTTATGGCTATCAGGAGTTTAAAGAGGTTGTAGATCTTTTAAACAATGGTAAACTAAATGTAGAACCTCTTATATCCAAGGTAGTTCGCCTTGATGAGGCAATTACCTATTTTGACAAACTTAAAAACCACGAGGATAACCTTATAAAGGTTGTTGTGGTAGACGAATAAGGAAAGCCGATATGAAATTATTATTTGCCTCAGATTCATTCAAAGGAAGTTTAACAAGTGAAAAGACTATAGAGCTTCTTACGAAAGCAGCAAAGGATGTTTTCGGAGAGTGCGAGACTTTGGGCGTACCTGTGGCGGACGGTGGCGAAGGAACGGTTGATGCCATCGTCAAGGCTGAAAACGGCAAAATGATTAAGTGCACTGTCTTTGGTCCGCTAATGGAAAATGTAGAGGCCTCATACGGTGTGTTTGATAAAGACCAGGCAGTCATTGAGATGTCTGCAGCGTCAGGACTTCCACTCGTTCCGGTAGAAAAAAGGAACCCCTTGCATACAACCACCTACGGAACGGGTGAACTGATCCTGGATGCCCTTAACAGAGGGTTTAAAAAGCTTTCAATCGCAATCGGCGGCTCTGCCACAAATGATGGCGGAATGGGATGCGCGAGAGCCCTGGGTGTAAGATTCCTTGACGGGGAAGGTCAGGAACTTGAGGGCTTTGGCGAGGATCTTATAAAGATACGAAAGATTGATACATCCAATCTCGACAGTCGGTTAAAAGACTGCGAAATCACGGTTATGTGTGATGTCACTAACCCTCTTTGCGGTAAAGACGGAGCAACATGGACTTTCGGAGCCCAGAAGGGTGCAACCCCTGAAATTCAGGAGAAACTCGAAGAGGGCATGTGCAATTACCGCGATATTATCAGGGAAAGCTTTGGCGTAGATCCTGATAAGATAAAAGGAGCCGGCGCAGCGGGTGGACTTGGGACTGCCCTTTGCGTCTTCCTTGGAGGAAAGATGAAGTCGGGTATCGAGGCGGTTCTTGACCTTGTAAGATTTGATGAGCGTCTCGAAGGCGTGGATATGGTTGTTACAGGCGAAGGCAGAACCGACTGGCAAAGCTGCTTTGGAAAAGTAATGCAGGGCGTCGGTATGAGAGCCAAAGCCAAAGGAATTCCTGTTCTCGGACTTTCCGGTTCACTTGGCAAGAATGCCCTTGATATATGCGAATTTGGAATCTCCTCTATTATGACCACAGTTAACAGCCCCATGAGCCTTGATGAAGCAATGGACAATGCGGAAGCCCTTTACTACGAAGGCGCCGTTCGCATGTTCAAATTCGTAAAAACCGGAATGACCCTTAAACTTGTTTAAGTAATATGTTATAAAGAAGTTAAACGAGTTGACGAAAGGGAAAGCCGATATGAACGACAAACTAAACACATTAAAGGAATATATAAAAGACTTAGGTTCGCTTGCAGTCGGATTTTCGGGTGGCGTGGATTCAACGTTTCTTCTTGCTGTAGCACATGAGGTTCTCGGAGACAAGGCAATCGCAGTCACCGGTATCGATGCATCGGTTCCTGAAAGAGAAATAAAAGAAGCAAAGGAATTTTGCAAAGAAAGAGGAATCCGTCAGTTTACCGTAATCACCAATCCATTGGAAATAGAAGGGTTCAGACACAACGATAAGGACCGCTGCTACTACTGTAAGCACGGCATTTTCTCTGCAATATTAAAACTTGCTCATGAAAACGGAATCGAGTACGCTGCAGAAGGTTCAAACCTTGACGACCTTGGCGATTATCGTCCGGGACTTAGAGCGGTTGCGGAACTTGGAGTAAAGAGCCCTTTAAGGGAATGCGGCCTGACCAAGGCCGATATAAGAGAACTTTCCAAAGAGATGGGACTTCCCACGTGGAGTAAGCCCTCATACGCCTGCCTTGCATCACGCTTTGTGTACGGCGAAGAAATCTCTGAGGAAAAACTTCTTATGATAGATAAGGCAGAGCAGTTCCTTATTGAGAACGGCTTTCCCGAAGAGAGAGTTCGAATCCACGGAAACCTTGCAAGGATAGAGGTCCCTGCAAAGGATATCGAAAGACTTTCGAAGGATGAGATGAGGGAAGCAATCTATAAGAAGTTTAAGGAAATCGGATTTTTATATGTAACAATAGATATTCACGGATACAAGATGGGCAGTATGAACGCCACAATCGATACGACGAAATAAAAAGAAAGAAACTCCGCAGGCACGTGCGGAGTTTCTTCTTTTCTCACATATTTAAGGGCATAAAATATTTTTTTTACAGCATTTTCTTTAATTCATCGTGAACGAACTGAACCTTGGGTCCTACAACAACCTGAACTGATGTCTTGGAAGGACGGATAACACCGGCAATTCCGGCTTTCTTGATTTCCTTCTCATCAACCTGAGTGTAGTCGCCAACTTCAAGACGAACTCGTGTTGCACAGTAGTCAATTTCTTTAATGTTGTCTTTGCCGCCAAGGCCGATAAGAATCTGCTTAGCTATTGCGGTAAAGTCGTCGTTAGCAAGAACGATTTTCTCTTCATCCTCTTCATCGTCTTCACGACCGGGTGTCTTAAGATCAAACTTGGTAATAACAAAGCGGAAAATAAAGTAGTAAACAACGCCGAATGCCAAGCCAACGGGGATAAGGAGTAAAGGATTAACAGCCATGGGAGCCTTGAAGCTTAATACATAGTCAACAAGACCGGCACTGAAGTTAAATCCTAAACGCATGGGAAGCAAGGTACAGATGATTGCTGAAATACCTGTCAAACCTGCGTGTACAAGGTAAAGGCCGGGAGCGAGGAACATGAATGCGAATTCAAGAGGCTCCGTAATACCTGTGAAGAATGAAGCGAGTGCGCCTGCCATCAAAAGGGAAGCGGCAGCTTTCTTCTTGGAATCTTTTGCGGTGTGATACATTGCAAGAGCACCTGCGGGAAGACCAAACATCATTACAGGGAAGAAACCTGTCATGTACTGTCCGGTAACACCCTTAACAGCGCCTTCAGCGCCTGACCAGAAGAGGCCTAAGTCGTTGATATTTGCTGTATCGAACCAGAATACTGCGTTAAGTGCATGGTGAAGTCCCAAAGGAATCAATGCACGGTTTAACATAGCGTAGATACCTGAACCTACAGCGCCAAGACCAAGGATAGCCTTACCGAATGAAACAAGTCCGCCGTAAACTACAGGCCAGATGAAGAAGAGAACTAAGGAGGCAACAATGGAAGCACCTGCTGTTACAATCGCAACGCAACGTTTTCCACTGAAGAATGCCAGCCAGTTCGGCAACTTCGTATCTTTAAATCTGTTGTAGCAGCTTGAACCGATCAAACCTGCGAGGATACCGATGAATGCGTTGTTGATCTTGCCAAAAGCAGCGGAAACTTCCTCAACGGGAACGCCTTTGTACATTGCAACCGCACCGGATGACAACAGAGTGGTGATCATTAAGTAAGAAACAAGACCTGACAGAGCACTTGTGCCGTCATGATCTTTCGCCATACCTACAGCAACACCGATGGCAAAGAGCCAGGGAATGTTGTCGATGATAGCAGAGCCTGCCTTGATTAAAAATGCAGCAATAATGCTGTTTGCACCCCAACCTGAGGGGTCAATCCAATAACCGATACCCATAAGGATTCCGGCTGCCGGTAAACATGCTACGGGTAGCATCATGGATTTACCGATTTTTTGAAGATACTTCATCATAAGAATCTTTCCTCCTTCTAGTGAATAACCCTATAAATTCTCCTGCATAAATGTTTTTAATGCTTCTGCGGCAGCTTCTTCGTCTTCGCCTTCGATGGTAAACGCTGCCGTCTGTCCATGGTGTGCGCCAAGCTTCATGATGGAAATCATTTTCTTTGCATCTGCTGTCGCATCGCCCACTTGCAAGGATACGCTGCTCTTAAATCCTGCAGCTGTTTTGGCCAAAAGACCTGCGGGCCTTGCGTGAATCCCCAATTCATCTTTTATCTCGTATGAAAATTGAACCATCGTTGCTTCCTCCTTTCTTTAGTATTTTGCTTATCTTCAGGCCTTTGTAAGCACAAGGGCCGTATCGCCTGCGTTAACGTCTCCGGTTAATTTTTCAAAAGTAAACTGATCCGAGTTAAGAACAATCATCGGAGTTATGATGTCGTAACCGGCAGCTTTGACCGCTTCCAAATCAACCTCAACCAAAAGGTCGCCCTTTGAAACCGTATCGCCCTGTTTTGCATGAATTGTGAAATGCTCTCCGTCAAGCTTCACGGTTTCAAGTCCTATGTGAACCAAAACCTCTGCGCCTTCTTCGGTTGTTACGCTGAAGGCGTGTCCTGTGGGAAACATTGCTTCCAAAACTCCGCTTGCCGGCGCATAAAACTTACCGTCCGCTGGAATTAAGGCAACTCCCTTTCCAAGCATCTCCTCAGCAAAAGTCGGATCGCTTACATTTGTAATCGAGACAAGCTCACCTTTAACCGGAGAAGCAATCTCGATTCTGTTTTTGTTTCCAAATAATGTTCCGAAAAGTCCCATTCTATTCCCTTTCTATTTCACAAGTTTCCTTAAGAGGATGATTATATAGCTCATCTCATCCGGTCTGACTTTTTCTCCAAAACTCTCTTCAAGATATGCGACGATTTTCTTACATATCCTTGTCTCTGTCTCGTAGTTTTTGGTGGCAAATTCATAGAGCGCCACGTCATCTCCGTCGTACTGGTCTTTTAGAATCAGACGATAAACGAGGTGCTTGAACGTCGGAATCAGATCATCAAGTCTGCTTGCGTTTCCGGGGATGTTTCTGTCGACATCCTCCTCGAGAATCTCGAAAATCTTTTTAACCGACTGTGTAACGGTGAAAGCCACGCTCGTTTTCTCATTAAGCTCTGCACTTACGATGTGAAGTGCAATCGAAGCTGCCTCATCTTCGCCGAGGTATTTGCCTGTCGTATTCTTGATTAAGTCGACAGCCTTCTCACCGATTCTGAATTCTTCGGGATAAAATGTTTTGACTTCAAAAAGAAGAGCGTTTTCAAACATCATTCCCTTGTCAAATCTCTCAAGCGCAAAATTGATATGGTCGGTGAGAGTTAAGTAAATGTTCTCGTTAAGCTCGGTATTTAAACCCTCTTTTGCAAGAGCGATTACCTCGTTAGAAATGTGGAGGTTTTCTAAGGGAAGCTTTGCAAGCAAGTCCTTGAAACGGCGAAGACTTTCCTGGTTTTCCATGCGATAGATTTTCTCGATTTTGGCATCGTCAATAGAATCGCCTTCGCGGTGACCAAATCCAAGCCCCTTACCGCTTACTACGACCTCTGCGCCGTCGTCCATGGACGTAACTATGTTGTTGTTTATAACCTTTTTTATAACCATTTGAGACCCCGAAAAATA
>JAGACI010000043.1 GCA_017614185.1 Lachnospiraceae bacterium
TGCAATCGTTGATATCGTTTCCCAGGGTGGTACCGTATTATTCGTTGGTACCAAAAAACAGGCTCAGGATGCAGTTAAGACAGAAGCTGAGCGTTGCGGTATGTACTATGTTAACGAGAGAAGGCTAGGTGGTATGCTTACCAACTTCAAGACAATCCAGTCTCGTATCGCACGTCTTCGCAAGATCGAGGAGATGAGCCAGGACGGAACATTTGATGTTCTTCCCAAGAAGGAAGTTATCGAGCTTAAGAAGGAATGGGAAAAGCTTGAGAAGAACCTTGGCGGTATCAAGAACATGTCCAGAATTCCTGATGCTATCTTCGTAGTAGACCCCAAGAAGGAAAGAATTTGCGTTCAGGAGGCACACAGCCTTGGAATCACACTTATCGGTATCGGTGATACAAACTGTGATCCTGAAGAACTTGACTATATCATCCCCGGCAACGATGATGCTATCAGAGCCGTAAAGCTTATTGTAGCTAAGATGGCTGATGCTGTTATCGAAGCTAACCAGGGCGAAGCTGCATATTCTGAGGAAGAAGTAGAAGCAGCAGATGCTGAGGCAGAGGACATCGAAGAAGTAGCACAGACAGAGGAGGCTTAATACTATGGCAATCACAGTTGGAATGGTAAAAGACTTACGTGAAATGACCGGTGCAGGCATGATGGACTGTAAGAAAGCTCTTACAGAGACCAATGGTGACATGGATGCAGCCGTTGAATTCTTAAGAAAGAGCGGTGCAGCTAAGGCTGAGAAGAAGGCTAGCCGTATCGCAGCTGAGGGTATCACCCGTACAGCTATCGATGGTAAGAACGCAGTTGTTGTAGAGGTTAACTCAGAGACAGACTTCGTTGCTAAGAACGAGACTTTCCAGACATACGTTGAAGCAGTTGCTAAGCAGGCTCTTGCTTCTTCAGCAGCAGATGTTGAAGGTATGATGGATGAGAAGTGGGTTGAGGATTCATCCAAGACTGTTAAGGAAGTTCTTGTTGAGAAGACAGCTACAATCGGTGAGAAACTTTCCATCAGAAGATTTGCAAAAGTTAGCGGTGACTGCGTAGTTTCATACGTACACGGCGGCGGTAAGATCGGTGTTCTTGTAGCAGCTAACGGCGACAGCTCAGATGCAGCTAAGGAAGCTCTTACCAACGTTGCTATGCAGGTTGCAGCTATGAACCCTACATATATCTCAAGAAACGAGATTTCAGAGGCAGAGCTTGCTAAGGAGAAGGAGATTACTCTTGAGAGTGCTCTTAACGATCCTTTCTCACTTCCCAAGCCCATCCTTGGCAAACTTATCGAGAAGGCACTTAACGGTGTATGGAGCGATGAGGACAAGGCTATCTACGAAGAGAAGAAGAGCAACATGAACTACCTTCCCAACTTCCTTTCAGATGCTGCTAAGTCTGCTCTTGCTGAACTTGCAATTGCTGACAAGGCTAACATCTCAGGAGACAAGATTTTCGCAGGACTTGTTGAGGGTCGTATCTCTAAGCACCTTAAAGAGATCTGCTTACTTGATCAGGTTTATGTTAAGGCTGAAGACGGAAAGCAGTCAGTTGGCAAGTACCTTGAGTCAGTATCCAAGGGCCTTGTAATTTCCAAGTTCGTTCGTTTCGAAGTAGGCGAAGGCATGGAGAAGAAGAACGAGGACTTTGCTGCAGAGGTTGCTGCTCAGCTTAAGTAGTCGTAATTGATTATTAATTGAGAAATTTTATAAAGCTCCGAGGCTTATTGGCTTCGGAGCTTTTTTTCTACCACAGTATCTTGGGGTACGGTGATGATTGCCATACAACTTTACAAAACCGCTTTTATTTTGTGAAAATTAGGTGTATAATAACTCTATATTTTCAAAAAAAGTAAAGAAGGTGTGATTAGTGGAAGAACTGACAAGAGAAGACCTGGATATACTGGGAGAAATAGCAAACATTAGTCTTGGTAATGCAGCAACAACACTTAGTATGATGGTTAATCATAAGGTTAACATCACTACACCCAACATTAAGATTATTAACCGAAGTGAGTCCATGGATGATTTCGAGAATACATGTATTTTCGTACAGATTCATTATGTACTCGGACTCGCGGGTAATAACGTCTTTATTTTGAAGGAAAGAGATGTTCTTTGCCTTACAAATCTTATGATGGGCGGCGATGGAACAGCAATAGAAGGCACAATCGGTGAGATGGAACTTTCCGCTGTATCCGAAGCAATGAATCAGATGATGGGAACATCTGCAACCAGTATGGCAACAATGCTTGAGAGAAACGTAGATATCAGTACTCCTCAGGTCAATGCCATCGATGTCGAGAGTGTCAAGGTATTTGAGAAGATGTTCGAGACATACTGTGAGAAATTTGTTAAGGTAGCCTTCAAACTTGAAATCGAAGGCCTTATCAAGTCAACCATGGTTCAGCTTTATCCTGTAAGCTTTGCGAAGGACATGGTTGCAGTATTTAAAGCAAATAAGAAGTAAGGGAGCATATATAAGGAATTGTTACGAATAACACTTTTGACCGTGGGGAAGGTCAAGGAGCAGTATTTAAGAGACGGAATCGCTGAATACGGGAAGCGACTTTCGAGGTACTGCAAACTTGAAATCCTGGAGGTCAAGGACGAGAAAACTCCGGAGGGAGCAAGCGAGAGTCTCGAAACCCAGATTAAGAAAAAAGAGGCGGACAGACTTTTGGAACTCATTCCGGAGGGCTCTTATGTTGTGGCACTTGCCATAGAAGGAAAGAAACCGGATTCACTTGAATTCGCAAGGAAGCTTTCGGAACTTCCTGCAAGGGGAGTAAGTCATTTAATCTTTGTTATCGGAGGGTCACTCGGGCTGCATAAAAGCGTGACGGACAGGGCGGATGAGCTTGTAAGCTTTTCTGCAATGACGTTTCCGCATCAGCTTATGCAGTTAATTTTCTTGGAACAATTATACAGAGGATTTCGAATAATAAATAAAGAACCGTACCATAAGTGATGACCTGTTTGTTTTAACAAAGAAAGGTGTAAAGAGTATGGAGAAACTGAGCATTCGTAAACAGATTAAGTTACTGGTTGCAGTGGCAGTTGTTCTTGCAACTTTAATCGTTGGAGTAGATGCAGTTCTTACGAGTTTTAATTCGGTTAAAAAGGATTACCAGAACTCCGCCATTATTGCTACGATTCACTTAAAGGAATGTCTTGAGAACGGGGATGGAGAGTGGAGCTATGATGAGGAATCAGGCTCTGTTTTCTACGGAGATACAGAGGTTACGAAGGATTTGTTTGAGGCTATCAATACGTCCGATACTCCTGTTTTCCACACCATCTTTAAGGATAAGACAAGGGTTGTTACCAACATCAAGAATGAGTACGGCAACTACGTAGTCGGAACTGATGCAGATACCAAGATTTATGAGAAGGTTCGCTCAGGTGAAACCTATGTAAAAAACGGCGTAGATATCATGGGCAGCAAGTATACAGTCTGCTACATGCCTATTTATAATAACGGCGCTTTCTGGGGAATGGTATTTACGGGTATCAGCCAGAGTACAATTACCAAAGAAGCTTTAATGCTTTTATTGTCGATTGTAATAGGAATGGTTGTTGCGCTTGTTATAATACTCGTTGCAACAAGGATTCTTCTTGCCAAGCTTGCCGGCAAACTTGTCGGAAAGATTACAAGCGGGTACGACAATCTTGTTAAGTTCACAGAGGATGTAAAAGAGATCTCTGAGAGAACTTCGGCGGAAGCAAAAGACATCACTATCGCTATGAACTCTGTTGCGGGCGGAGCCACAAGCCAGGCATCGGCTACCGAGCAGGCAATGGCTTCAACAGAAGAGTTTACATTAAGCATGGATGTTGTTAATATGGAGATTGGAGAAAGTAAGGAGTACATCGAGAAGATCAAGGAATGTGTATCCGAATCCGAAGATGCAATCTCTAAACTTAACTCAAGTATAGATGCCAATAATGAAATAGTTGGAGATATTTCAGCGGATATTGACAAGGGAGTTGAGAGCACCAAGAATGCCAAGTCGATTGTTAAGACCATCGATAATCTTGCATTCCAGATTAATCTGCTTGCCCTTAATGCTTCCGTTGAAGCAAGCCATGCAGGTGAGTTTGGACTGGGCTTTGCAGTAGTGGCAGAGGAGATTAAAAACCTTGCAACCAATTCTGCCAAGTCTGCAGCGGAGACCGAAGAGATTATCACTGAGATAGTCGATACAATGGCCAAGACTCAGGATTCCAACCAGAAGCTGGTATCTATAAACAAGGAACAGCTTGAAAAGGCTGAGGAAGTAGCTTCCAAGATGGAAGCCCTCAAAGAAAATATAGAAGGAATCGTAGAGAAACTCGGTACAATCCAGGAGAAGTCAGATTCTCTCCAGGAGGTTAAGAGTGAATTGGTAAAGGTTATTCAGTCCTTGTCGGCAACTGCTGAAGAGAACGCTGCAGTTTCCGAAGAGGTTTGCGCATCCACCGAAACAGTCGGAAGGGATGTAGGCGAACTGGCAGGAAATGTTTCTAAGCTTAACGAAATCTGTGACGACCTTAACGGAATGGTTGATTTCTTCGGAAGGGATTAGTTTAAGCTTATTATGAAGAAGGGTCTTGTAATGGAAGGCGGTGCCATGAGGGGATTATTCACATGTGGCATCCTGGACGTATTTTTGGAAAATGATATCACCTTTGACGGCGCCATCGGAGTATCCGCGGGTGCCGCCTTTGGTTGTAATTTCAAATCGAAACAGATTGGAAGAGGACTTCGCTATAACGTAAAGTACTGTAATGATGAAAGATACTGCAGCGTACAGTCTTTTCTTAAGACGGGCGATCTTTTCGGAGTAGACTTTTGTTATAGAAGAATTCCCTTTGAACTTGATCCATGGGACGGTAAAACATTTAAAGAAAATCCCATGGAGTTTTATGTGGTCTGTGCGGATGTGAATACGGGAATGCCCGTATATCACAAGTGTGACAGAGGCGATGCCATCGACGTACAGTGGTTCAGAGCAAGTGCATCGCTCCCGGGAGTTTCAAGGATTGTCAATATCGAGGGCAAGGAACTTCTGGATGGCGGAATGTGTGATGCGGTGCCTCTTGATTACTTCAGAAGCATCGGGTACGAGAAGAACGTGGTTATCTTAACCCAGCCTGAGGAATACAGAAAGGGCAAGAATAAACTCTTACCCTTCCTAAGATTTAAACTCTGGAAATATCCAAACATGATTACGGCTCTTGAAACAAGGCATTTCAGATATAATGAACAGATTGCCCATATCAATGAACTCGGAAAGAAAGAGCCTGAAAAAGTATTGATTTTAAAGCCCAAGGCACCTTTAAACGTATCGGGTATAGTAAGGGAGCCTGAAAGACTTATAAATGCCTATAATGCGGGCAGGGAGGTTGGACTTGAGAACCTTCAGAGAGTGAAGGATTTTCTTAAGGATTAGCGAATGGCAAAGAGAAGACGCAGAAGAGGAATAGGGGGCATAATAGCGGTTTTCGTTATTATGCTCTTAATTATGAGTGTAGGAGCCTATTTCTTTCTTACCAAGGAAGAGAGACTTGCCAAAAGCACCAGGTGGATGAGGCAGGTCGACGTCACGGCCGATGTAAGAGAATCAATAAGGCAGTGGGTTAACATGGCACGCCTTGGTGATGAAATACCTGTTGATGAAATGGTTCCCACGCTTACTTATAACGTGATTCTTGATTTTAAGGGGGCGGGTAACTACGAAGAGAGTCTTGATGAGGCTTCGTATGAGAAGTGCGTTAATGAGGCTTATGAGGCTTTTAAAGCGGTTGCACTTGCTCTTCTTGATAAAAGGCTTGAGGTATCGGGTAACGGCGATGTCGGTGAGACAGAAGACCTTGTCAAA
>JAGACI010000265.1 GCA_017614185.1 Lachnospiraceae bacterium
GGTTTAGAATATATCTTTACATCCTTATTTAAGTTTGTAATATACGTGTCATAAAGGCGGCTTGATACGGTTCCTTCGGTTGCGATAACACCGATTTTGCCATTCCTTGTAGCCTTTGAAGCTGCGTTTGCACCGGGCTTAACCACACCTACTGCAGGTATGGGAAGTTCCTTCTCGATTTCATCCAAAGCATAAGCCGATGCGGTATTACACGCAACGACCAAAGCCTTGATGTCATACTCCATAAGGAAGCGCACTATCTGCTTTGAGTATCTGGTGACCGTTTCCTTGGACTTGCTTCCGTAGGGAACTCTTGCGGTGTCGCCAAAATATATGATTCTCTCGTTGGGGAGCTGGCGCATGATTTCTCTTGCTACCGTAAGTCCGCCCACGCCGGAATCAAAAACCCCGATCGGGGAGTGTTTATCAACATTGCTCATGCTTTTTTGCCTCTGTTTTCGTTATTCCTGTGATTAAGACTAATCTGCTTTAAGATGGAAATCTCCTGGTTATCGATGTGATTGCCTGCGGATTTCGCAGCTGCTTTCTTGTCTCTTTTCTTAATGGCTTTTAAAAGCTCTTCGTGTTCTTTTACAAGATTTCCATGCTGGCTTTCGTCCTTGATGTATTCGAATCTGTAACGGTACATCTGCTCGGAAAGGTTATGAATAAGGGAGATAAGTCTGTCGTTCCCGGTTGCCTCGATAATTATGTTATGAAGCGCAACATCGGCAGACGCGATAACCTTGGCATCCTTTGTAAGAGTCGCCTTCTCAAACTCTTCGCATGCCGCTTCAAGCTCTTTAATTCCCTCATCCGTTATTCTCTCGCATGCAAGCTCGGCACAAAGCACATCAAGAGATCGACGGACTTCCAAAACGTCCTTGAGACTCTTTTCGGAAATCTCCGCCACCTCGGCGCCGCGCCTCGGAATCATTATAACCAGACCTTCAAGTTCAAGCTTTCTTATGGCTTCTCTAATGGGGGTTCTCGATACACCGAGTCTGTTTGCAAGGTGAATCTCCATAAGACGCTCGCCGGGCTTTAATTCGCCTGTAAGAATGCCCTGTCTCAAGGTCTTGAATACAACGTCTCTAAGCGGTAAATAATCATCAATCGGAATTGAAAGGTTATCCTGCATTTACTCCTCCCTCTTAATCAGGTGTAACAAAAGTGGTTAGTGCCACATCCTTTGCAAGGCCGCTGGCCTTTACTTTGCCAAAACACTCCGCAGCATCTCTTTGATCGTAAAAGATACCAAATACTGTGGGACCTGAGCCGCTCATAAGAGCGTTCTCGGCTCCGTTTTCCTTCATCAGCTGTTTAATCTCATCTATCACGGGGAAGCTCTTGATTGTTACGTTCTCAAGAACATTTCCCATTCTCTCTATTACTCCGTCAAGGTCGTGTCTTACAATCGCCTTGGTCATTCCGTCAACGTCGGGATGAGCCTTAAGTTCACCCACATTAAGTGCTGTATAGACTTCCTTGGTGGATACGCTTATGTCAGGCTTTGCAATAAGGATTGTAGCTCCGGGCGCCTTGGGAAGAGGCGTTAACTTTTCTCCGATGCCCTGTGCAAGGTAAGTTCCGCCCTTTATGCAATACGGAACATCGGCCCCGATTTTAACTCCCAATTTACAAAGCTCGTCCTTGTCGATTCCAAGGTTAAAAAGTTCGTTCATTCCAAGCATAACTGCTGCCGCATCACTGCTTCCGCCGGCAAGTCCTGCAGCTATCGGAATGTTTTTCTTTAAGGAGATTTTGACTCCCTCTTTTATGTCATAGGTATCCTTCATAAGCTTTGCAGCCTTGAAGGCCAAGTTGCTTTCATCCGCGGGAAGGTCCGAGCCGCCTACCGATAAGCTTATCCCTTCATCCTGCTTACGTAAGGTTACGTCATCGCAAAGCCCGATGGTCTGCATAATCATCGAAACCTCGTGGTAGCCATCCTCCCTCTTGCCCAAAACATCAAGGCAAAGGTTAATCTTGGCATAGGCCTTGCGCTTAACTAAATCCATTTTGTACCTCCCGTGTACCTTGTATACAATCTTTGTACTTGATTATATACAATCTGAGCACAAAAAACAAGGCGACCGGAGTAAGCTCCAACCGCCCTGCAATTATGTCTTTACTGATTATGCTTCTGCCTGTGCAGTACCATTGATAAGGTTATCGAATTTCTTTAAAACCGCATCAAATGTCTTCTTGCTGATTTCGGGAAGCTCGCCTCCCCATGTTTCCTCAGCTTTCTTGTAGCCTTCCTTGAAGGCGTCAAGCATCTTGTTAAGCTTTTCGGGATCGTCTCCTGCCAAAGCCTTTGCAAAATCGATGATTCTGTCGGATGTCTGTTCTACACCCCAGTATCCGTCTTCTGCGATATCAGCCTGTGCCTGTGCTTTGGTTTCGGGATCAACAGTAAAGTTGCCCTCTCTTAAGAATGCCCAGATATCATTGGCATTTCCGTATGCATTGGCCTGCTTTGAAATAAGCTGCTCAACGAGCTGTCTGAACTGTTCTGTTCTCTGCTCAGCGTCTGCTTTTAATTTCGCATAAAGCTCGGGATTTGCGATTTTGCTCTTTTTCTCGGTAGCTTCTGCAGCTTCCTCTGAAGGCTCGTAAACAACGCCTGCCTCTACCTTTGTCTCTTCTACTTTGGTCTCAGCAGCCGGTGCTTTCTTTGCTTCAGCGGTATATGTGCTGTAGCTGTTAACCGCACTGGTAATTCCGTTTACACTCATGTCTGCCTCACTTTCTGCCCCTTCCTTGGGGCGCACTAACCCGTTTCTATACTTCGTATATCGGATGTGTTTTGTGATTACTTAACCCTGAATGCAAATTTTTTTTAATTATTTATACTCTGTTGTAGTTGATAAGACAACCCTTAAGGATTATCTCTCTCTCCTCATCAGTCAAATCGCCAAGAGTAAGCTCGAAAGGAGTCAGATCATTTTCGCCCACCTTGTAAGCTGTAATCTTCTCAGCCTTTGTCTCAACTGCCTCCTTGATTCCCGGAATGAAAAGGTAATCAAGGTTTTTGAAGGGAAGCTCGCCCTCCTTTATTATGAAAGGAAGCATACCCCAGTTGATGAGGTTGGAACGATATCTCTTGGTTGCGTACTCATTTGCGATGTTTGCCCATCCGCCAAGAACCTTCTGACAGCTTGCTGCCTGCTCTCTTGCGGAACCGTCGCCCGGTTTAACCGCAAAGATTGTGGAACCGAATCCGCTTTTTTTGCAGGATACATCGGGGAACTTAGCCTTGATTGTTTCCATAACGGGCTTGATATCAGGCTTTCCGTCAGATGCGCAGTTTCCTTCTTCAACAGCTTTCTGGGCTTTCTGCATATCCTTTGCAAGACCTACGTAGTTGGGATCTTTTCTTGAGAGTGTGAACTCTGCAAGGCCTAAAGGGTTGGAACGATAACTTGATGTCTCACCTGAAGGAATGAGCTCATCGGTTGTGGTAACGGGATCGTGAATCTCTGAAACCACTCGAAGAACAATGTTTTCAGGCAAATCCGAC
>JAGACI010000266.1 GCA_017614185.1 Lachnospiraceae bacterium
TTCCTCAAGCTTAGGCATCCACTTCATCTGCATAACGTTATTCTGAAGCATCCAGTAGGTGTCATCGGCTCCATAGAGTTCGTCGTACTTTTGTCTGTCAGAGTTAAGGATTTCCCATACATCATCCTTAATCACAACCTCTCCGTCGACAATATCGTAAGTCTCGCCTTCAACACCTATGCTTACAAGTTTCTGGCCGTGTTCGGACATAAGGTACTCCATAAATCTGATTGCCCTTTCGGGGTCCTTACAGTTCTTGGAAATCATGGTTACGGTCCAGCCTGTGATTCCCGCCGTTGAAAGCCTGGGAGCGTCACCTTTGCTGTTTCTCGGACCGTCCACTGCCATATAGATGCTCTCCGGGTTTTCGGCATATAAAAGCTTTTGCTGATCGGCAAGATCCGTTCTTTGATAAATAAGGCAAAAATACCTGCCGTCTGCGACTTTCTCGCGTATCTGAGTACGCTGGTCTACGAAAATATCCGCGGGGAGATATCCTTCCTCGTTAAGTTTCCTTAGAAGCTTAAGCCAGTCAAGGTATTCCGGATCCATGTTTCTGTCATAGTACTTGCCGTCCACCTCATGAGGGATGGCAAGGAAGTCCTGAAGGTACTGGTCAAATGAGGCGCATCCCGACTCCGTAAAGGTGGTTCCGCCAATCGGGATTATCGGTTCCCCCTTAATCTCGGGATAAAGGGCTGCCGCGTCCTTTATGGCATTATAAAAGCCCTCCTTGGTCGTCATATCGGGACTGCCTATTGCTTCATAGATGTCCTTTCTTACAAGGAAGGTAAGATTGGCGGGAATGTCTTCATTATCTTCCACATCCTTTGGAGTATATGAGGAATTGGGATAGCAGTAGATGTTGCCATCCTCCTGCTTATACCAGTTGATTACATTCTCATCTGCCATTTCATAAAAGTCGGTCTGATACTCATCAGCCAGCTCATTTAAGGCATAAACCATGCCCTTGTTGATCATCTCCTCTACCTGAGGTTCCCACCAGCCAAGGGTAATAATATCAGGGAGCGAATCCGAAGATATAAGTGCATTAAGCTTCTCCTCTTCACTTCCTATGGGTGTTATAAAGTTAACGCTTACTCCGGTCTCATCGGTGATTGTCTTTGAAACCAGGTTCTCTCCCCAGCCTGTGATAAACCAGCTGAAGTTAATATACCAGTCGAGTGTTATGGGGGATTTAGCGTCTTTATCTCCTTCGGCGCCCTTTGTACCTGCGTTGCAGCCGGTAAAAAGAATTCCTGCAAGGATTAAAGCAGTTATCTTTATTATTTTTCTCTTTATTCTCATCATCGGGCCTCTGATGGTGTCGTTTTTTTAGGGTTAATCCCAAATTAACACAAAAAAATGACACCTTCAATATGCTTTACGCAATTCAAGGTGTCATAATTTTAGTTTTGGTGTTCTTTTTTTAGAATTATACTAACTCGAGTACAACTTCCATTGCACCGTCGCCCTTACGCTGGCCGATCTTTACGATTCTTGTGTATCCACCCTTACGTGATGCATACTTTGTACCGTACTCATCGAAAAGCTTAGCAACGAGATCAACTTCCTTGGTTCCTTTCTTCTTACCTGCTGCTGCAGTGGGAACCTCAGTTACGGTGTAGAGAACCTTCATCATCTGACGACGAGCGTGAAGTCTTGAAGGCTGATCCTTCTTGATTTCCTTCTCTACAGAGTCATACTTGGTAACCTTCTTACCGTCAACTACCTCTTTAACTCTCTTACCGTCTTTATCCTTTACGGGCACCTTAGCGGTAACCTTAACGAGATCGAAGTTGTCCTTCTCCTTAACGCCAAGAGCGATAAGACCTTCAACAATCTTCTGAACCTCTTTAGCTCTTGCCTCAGTGGTAACAATCTTACCGTGCTGAAGAAGTGCTGTAACCTGAGATCTTAAAAGTGCCTTTCTCTGATCGGATGTTCTTCCGAGCTTTCTGTACTTTGCCATAGTTTATATCCTTTCTCCGTTAATGGTACATCCGGCCACGCCCTTTGGACTTACTTACCGAATGCAGTTAATTGTCCATCTAAGAGTAACCGAGGACAAACGCTTTGGAATTACTGTCCTGCGGAAATCTTTAGTATTATTCGTCTCCCGCTGTTAACTGAAGACCTAACTCCTTAAGCTTAGCAAGAACTTCTTCCAATGACTTCTTACCAAGGTTACGAACCTTCATCATGTCATCGGATGACTTGTTTGTAAGCTCTTCAACCGTATTGATTCCGGCTCTCTTTAAGCAGTTGTAAGAACGAACTGAAAGCTCGAGCTCATCAATGCTCATCTCAAGAACCTTCTCCTTGTCGTCATCTGCCTTCTCAACAAGTACGTCTGTAGACTTAGCTGTCTCTGAAAGGTCGATGAAGAGATTTAAGTGCTCGCTGAGAACCTTAGCTGCAAGGCTAACTGCCTCATCGGGAGCAAGTGTTCCGTTGGTCTTAACGTCAAGTGTTAACTTGTCGTAGTCTGTGATCTGACCAACACGAGTATTCTCTACGGTTACATTTACTCTTTCTACAGGTGTATAGATGGAGTCGATAGCTATAACACCGATAGGTAAATCGTCATGTTTGTTCTTGTCTGCACTTACATATCCACGTCCCTTGGTGATTGTAAGCTCGATGTAAAGCTTGGTATCCTTACCACCACAGCAGGTAGCGATTACCTGGTCGGGTGTAAGAATCTCGATATCGGAATCAACCTGGATATCGGAAGCCTTAACAACGCCTTCACCTGTGAACTCGATAAATGCAGTCTTGGGCTCATTTGTCTCAGAATTGTTGCGGATGGCAACCTTCTTGATGTTCATGATAATCTCAGTAACATCCTCTTTAACTCCGGGGATGGATGAGAACTCATGCAATACGCCGTCAATCTTAACCTGGCTTACTGCTGCACCGGGTAATGATGAGAGCATAATTCTTCTTAATGAGTTACCAAGTGTAATACCATAACCTCTCTCAAGGGGTTCAACGACAAACTTGCCATTCTTCTTATCATCAGAGATCTCTGCAACCTCGATGCTGGGTCTTTCAAAATCAAACACTGTAAATGCCCTCCTTCATGAACGTTATAATTATTATAAACAGTAACCTGTCTAATTATTTAGAGTACAACTCGACGATAAGCATTTCGTCAACGGGAACGTCAATCATCTCTCTTGTAGGAAGATTCTTGATGCTGCCTTTGAAGTTCTCCAAATCAACGTCCATCCATTCGGGAACAATTCTACCGCCTGTGATTTCAGCGATCTCTTTATAACGGTTAAGGCCCTTAGCCTTCTCTGTAAGTTCGATTACATCGCCTGCCTTGCAAAGGTATGAAGGAATGTTAACCTTCTTGCCGTTTACAAGAACGTGCTTGTGGCCAACGATCTGTCTAGCCTCTCTACGGGTTCTTGCGAATCCCATTCTGAAGATGATGCTGTCGAGTCTGGACTCGAGCATGATCATAAGGTTCTCACCGGTCTGGCCTTTCATTCTGTCTGCCTTGTCGTAGTAGTTACGGAAAGGCTTCTCAAGAACGCCATAAATGAATTTTGCTTTCTGTTTCTCACGAAGCTGAAGACCGTACTCACTGATCTTCTTGCCACCGTGAAGTAATGTTCTATTAGACTTCTTGTCATAGCCTAAGTAAGAAGGCTCAAGACCTAAAGCTCTACATCTCTTTAAAACCGGAACTCTGTTAACTGCCATTTTAAATTTTTCCTTTCTGATATTGTTTACAGTGCCAAAGGCACTTTCATCCAACGTGTTTTAAGAATTTTAATATAGTAATAAAGGGATTGTATAATCCGTAAGATTACACACGACGTCTCTTAGGAGGACGACATCCATTGTGAGGAACGGGAGTTACGTCACGGATTGATGTAACCTCAAGTCCTGCTGCCTGCAATGCTCTGATTGCTGCCTCACGTCCTGATCCGGGTCCCTTTACAAATACATCTACATACTTAAGGCCATGTACGAGAGCAGCCTTTGTAGCTGTCTCAGATGCCATCTGTGCTGCATAGGGAGTAGATTTCCTTGAACCTCTAAAACCAAGACCACCTGCACTTGCCCAGCTTAATGCATTACCTTCGTTATCTGTAAGAGTAACGATAGTATTGTTGAATGAAGCCTGGATATGTGCCTGTCCACGTTCAACGTTTTTCTTAACACGCTTTTTTGTTACTTTTTTTGCAACTTTAGCCATTTAAACTAACCTACTTTCTCCATTTAAACTAATGATTAATAATTATTTCTTCTTGTTAGCAACTGTACGCTTGGGTCCCTTACGGGTTCTAGCGTTATTCTTGGTATTCTGTCCACGTACGGGAAGACCCACACGATGACGCTTACCTCTGTAGCAGCCGATCTCCTGAAGTCTCTTGATGTTAAGAGCAGTCTCACGGCGAAGGTCACCTTCTACCATCATTGTCTCATCGATAACTTCACTGATTCTCTTAACTTCTTCGTCTGTTAACTCTCTAACACGAGTGTCAGGGTTAACCTTAGCTGCTGCTAAAATTTTGTTAGAGCTTGCTCTACCGATACCATAGATATAGGTAAGGCCGATCTCTACACGCTTCTCTCTGGGTAAATCTACACCTGAAATACGAGCCATTTACGTTTCCTCCGTTAAATAATAATGATACTAATTGATTGAGGCACTCTTGTGCCCAATTGGCGTTTCGCCAATCTTTCCGATTTTCGAAATCAAAGTCGGTATCAAGAAGTAATCTCCACGTAAGCTCTTTTATCTATATTCGAATAGACAAGAACTCACTTAATTCCTTCAAAAATACTGTAGGAATCGGTGATTATCCTTGTCTCTGTTTGTGCTTAGGATTCTCGCAGATAATTCTGATCTTTCCTTTGCGCTTGATAACTTTGCACTTCTCGCAAATCGGTTTTACTGATGATCTAACCTTCACGTTAAACCCTCCTTTCAAAAAA
>JAGACI010000267.1 GCA_017614185.1 Lachnospiraceae bacterium
GACACTCCGGGTATGCGTGAACTTGGAATGGCACGTAATGACGACGGAATAGATGAAACATTTTCAGATATAGTTGAGCTTGAATGCAGGTGCAAATTCAGTGACTGCAGGCATGATACTGAGCCCGGATGCGCCATAAAGGCAGCACTTGGAAGCGGAGAGCTTTCCAAGGAACGCTGGATTCTTTATAAGAGCCTTGGTGAAGAGAATCAAAAGAACTACGCAAAAAAGAAAGAAATATCCAAGTGGGCCAAGGTTTATAAGAAACAGCTTCAGAATATGTATTAAACATTTGGAATGCCGGGTGACATAAAAAAGAGCAATTGCATAAAAATGCAGTTGCTCTTTTGTTTTATTCATGCTACACTAAGGTAACGTGATAAAACATTGTTATTATTGGAGGAGAGATAATGAACACAATATCATTCTGCATTATGGTGACCATTGCAGTATATCTTTTGATGATGCTCGCCATAGGCTTTATCTACAGCAAGGATAACAGCGACTCTACAGATTTCTATCTTGGCGGTCGTAAGATGGGACCTCTCGTTACCGCCATGTCGGCAGAGGCATCAGATATGTCATCCTGGCTTTTAATGGGTATTCCGGGTCTTGCATATTTCAGCGGAATCTGTGAACCCTTCTGGACTATCTTAGGACTTGGTGTCGGAACATATTTAAACTGGCTCCTTGTGTCAAAGAAACTTCGCAGATATTCATCAAATATCGATGCATACACAATCCCTCAGTTCTTTTCAAAGAGATTCCATGATGAGAAGAACCACTTGAGTGCAATCGCAGCACTTGTTATTATCATTTTCTTCGTTCCTTACACAGCATCGGGATTTGCTGCATGCGGTAAGCTTTTCCACTCCCTTTTCGGAGTAAACTATGTTGTTGCCATGGTTGCTTCGGCTCTTATCATTACAGGCTACACAATCATGGGCGGATTTAAGGCCGTATCTACCACAGACTTTATCCAGAGTGCTGTTATGACAGTCGCTTTGGTTGTTGTTCTTGGATTTGCAATAAATGTTGCCGGCGGATGGAATGCGGTAATGGATAATGCCAAAGCTCTTCCCGGACATATAAGCCTTTCACTTTATCATGATGTGGCTACCAACTCGGGAGTAAGCTACGGCGGTGTTATCGCAATCATCTCTACACTTGCCTGGGGACTTGGATACTTTGGAATGCCTCATATCTTACTTAGATTCATGGCAATCGAGAATGAGAAAAAGCTGACTCTTTCAAGACGAGTTGCAACCGTCTGGGTTTTCATCGCAATGGGACTTGCAGCAGTTATCGGTCTTGCAGGACTTGCAGTTACAAGCACAGGAAAGATTGAATTCCTCGATACAGCTTCATCAGCAGAGACCATCATCGTTAAGCTTTCAGACCTTATTTCACAGCATGGTATCTTCGCAGCTATTGTAGCCGGCCTTATCCTTGCAGGAATCCTTGCGGCTACAATGTCAACAGCTGATTCACAGATGCTTGCGGCAGCTTCTTCAGTGTCAGAGAACATCATGGGTGAGTTCTTTAAGGTTAAGATGGATGAGAAGAAAAAGATTCTTGTTGCAAGAATTGCAATTGTTGGAATCGCTGCTCTTGGAGTAATCCTTGCTCTTGATCCCGATTCATCGGTATTCAGAATCGTATCCTTTGCATGGGCAGGATTTGGCGGAGCATTCGGACCTGTAATGCTTCTTGCACTTTTCTGGAAGAGAACAACCAAGCAGGGTGCACTTGCCGGTATGATTGGCGGAGGAGCAATGGTATTTATCTGGAAGTTCCTCATTAAGCCTCTTGGCGGAGCTTTCTCAATCTATGAACTTCTTCCTGCATTTATAGTTTCACTTATTCTTACTGTTGTTGTATCGCTTGCAACTAAGGAGCCGGACAAGAGCATTATTGAAGAGTTTGAAAAAGCAGCATAAGATAAAATGCCTTATTTTAAAAGAGCCCAAACCTTTATTGGTTTGGGCTTTTTTGTATGAAAAAACCAAAGAGATGAAGAAAGGATATCGTAATCGTAAGATAGAACATATCGGCCCCGAAGTCATGCTGATAGTATATAAATCAGAGGTAAAAAACAGTTTAGGAGGAAACGGGTGAATGAAAAAGAAAACACTTCTTATCCTTGCCACCGCATTACTTATGACGTTCTTATCCGGGTGCAGGTATGACACTCCCGCCGATATGCTAAGAATCTTTAATGGGCATCTTAAGGAGACAGGAAACGTTCTGGATGCGCTTGGGAGATACTCGGCTGATTATGGCTGGAAATACTTTGTGGATGAGGATTCCATTAAAGATGTAAGCTGGGACAGCGCATCTAATTATGACAATCCTTTGAAATACTGCCCAAGACTGGTCAGTAGGATTGATATGCTTGAGTATTACAACAATCCGAAAGTGACGGTAATACACCTTAAAGACTCTGATTACATTCAAACCATTAATGAGATAGATCGTGCTCTTGATAATGCAGGGTTTGAACAAAACTCTAACAGAAACAGAGAAGAGCGTGTTACTCAGGAATATTCAAAAGATACCGCAGGCGGAATTCTGACTGTGGATATATCTGCGTATGAGCAGGTATATTCCGAAAGTCATAATATCACTATAGATTTGTGGTTAAGGTAGGGGGAAAGAGAATGAGTAAAGCCAGAGTTGTTTTTCAGATGCTTAGGATTATCCTTGGTATCTTTACATATTTCATTGCAATATATTTCTTCATTGCAGAGGTAAACAAGTATCTTGATTTTTGCCCGATGACATTTAATGATGCCCTCGAAAACATGAAATGCATTCCGCTTAAGGATCTGCCAAGGGTATATTTTAAAAACCTTATTAATTTTTCCTATCCTACAGGTGTTCTCGCAAGCTGCACGGAGATATTTGCTCTTATAAGGCTGTGCACAAGAGGATTGGGCAGAGAATTAATATACGAACTGGACAACAGCAGCTACAACATTGTAGATACCAGAACAGGACGTGTTGTGGGCGGCGGAACGGATGCGCCCGCATGGGTTCTTGCAACCATAGCATTCAGGGTTGTACTGACGCTTGCGGTCTTTTCGATAATGTTCTTGATAAAGCCTTTTGTGATAATTTTCCACTTTATTATTCTTGTAAAAATGCTTCTTAAGCCATCTGCTCCGGCTGAAGCATATGATAATTAGCTAAATAACAGAAAAATATAGAAAAATGCGCGATATTGTGCTATAATTCGAATATATTTACGAAAAACACAGACAGCACCAAACTTACGGAGGTTCTTATGGCACAGAATGAAAACGTAAAGAAGGGGACAATTGCAGGGGCGTTAAAGGGTTTTTCAAATTTTACAATCAGTACTTTCTTTGTACTGGCGGTTTTAATGTTTGTATTTCTCGGGATTATCGCGATTAACTTCCGCGGCTTCTACCATGTGGAGTTCGTGACCGAGAAGTATCAGATGGAGATCAGAAAAGATGTCCAGACCATCAACAAGAGACTTCTCTTTGCATTGGCTTCGAATGACCCCAATGTAACAGCGGCTCAACAGGAAGATCTTGAGAAGAGATTCGAAAAGATAAGCGGCTATTTTGGAACTATCTCTAAGAACCTCGATAATGCGGAACTTGGAAACAGGCTTACCACCAACTGGAATGCAGTAAGAGATGCTTCTTTTGAAATGCTTAATCTTGTAAATGCGGGAGATACTGAAGGAGCACTTGCTTACTACAACTCAACGTTAAATGAAGTTTCCGAGACTCTTGCCGATTCGCTTGATGAGACAGGAAATCTTGCCGAAAGCGAAGCTGAGAAAAAGTATCTTACAACGATGCTTCTTGTATCGGTTTCAGCAATAGTTCTTCTTGCTGCACTTGCGGTAATCGTCGTTATTACAAGAAAGAAGAGCAGCGTGCTCGTTAAAGGTATTGAGGAAGATCTGGAAGTTCTTGCCGAAGCTTCAGCTGAAATTGCAAAGGGCAATGTTCATGTTGAGATAGATTATCAGGCTGACAATGAGATTGGCAAGGTGGCAAAAGAGCTTAGAGCAGCCGTTGACTCACTTGCATTTTATATTGATGATATCAGCAACGTAATGTCTCAGATGGCCAGAGGTAAGTTTGATATAAGCTTCAGCCGTGAGTTCGATGGTGATTTCAAAGCCATTCAGGACGCAATCGACAGCTTTACAAATGACATTTCCGGTTCCATGAGAGAGATTATGCAGGTTTCAACCATGGTTTCCGACGGTGCCGCACAGCTTGCGGGAGCAGGACATAATCTTGCGGATACGGTTACCGAGCAGGCTGATATCGTTGAAGAACTTTCTAAGAATGTTAATAAGATTACCGACGATATTTCAGATAATGCGAACCAGGCCAAGGGTATTTCAGGTGATGCAGGCGACGTAGCAAGGAATATCGTTACAGGCAATAAGAAGATGAAAGATGTGGTTGTTGCGATGAATGCAATTTCCGATTCTTCCAAAGAGATTGCCAAGATTATCGATACAATCAATTCAATTGCAAGCCAGACCAATCTCCTTTCATTAAATGCTTCCATCGAGGCAGCAAGAGCAGGAGAAGCAGGAAAAGGATTTGCGGTTGTTGCTACAGAGGTTTCACAGCTTGCCGGTCAGACAGCAGAGGCTGCACAGAGCACTGCAGATTTAATCGGTACATCGCTTAAGAACGTTGAGACAGGTATCCTTGTCGCAAATGAAACAGCTGATGAATTCGAGGAAATCGTTAAGCAGGTTCAGGGTATTGCGGACAAGGTTAAAGGCATAGCCGATGACTCAACGGCACAGGCATCTTCGGTTAAAGATATGTCTAATGATATCGGACATATTTCATCTGTCGGACAGACCAATGCGGCTACTTCCGAAGAGTCACTTGCTTTAAGCAGCGAGATGAGTGAGCACGCGAAGTACCTTAAAGAACTTGTTGATAAGTTTGAACTTAGAGCTGAATAAAATAAACAACGGGCGGAGAGGTAAAACTCTCCGCTTTTTTCACCCACATCTTGACACTGTAAAGATTGGTGGTATAATAATCTTTACAATGTCAAGATTGGAGATAATAATGAAGAAAGTGATTATCAGAATGGTTATGGCGTTTGGCTTTATACTGGCTTTTCTTTTGATTCTGTTTCTTATATGGGTGATTATGAGTCCGGGTAAAATCAGGGAATACGAAGGCGAGAAGAGCTTGTCCGAAAAGTTTGTAATGGATATAAACGATGCTCCGAACGGATTTTTTATAAACAGTAAGAATACGGACAATCCTGTGCTTTTGTTCGTCTCAAGCGGTCCCGGAACGGACGATTACTTTTTTACCGATAAGTATAAGGATATGAATCTTGAGGATTACTTCACCGTTGTTTATTGGGATTACAGAGACATGGGTATTGCCTATGATCCGGACTTTGATTTAAACGAGGTTACGCTTGAGAATATTCTTAAGGATACCAAGTCTGTGACGGATTATCTTAAGTCAAGGTTTGGAAAGAGTAAGATTTATATCATGGGTTTTTCCGGAGGAACGCATATAGCCTTAAGGGCAGCCAGGGAACATCCCGAGGACTATTATGCTCTTATAAATATGGCTCAGTGCATCACAGACTCATATGATAACGATTCAAAGATGTATGAGTTTATGAAGGATGTATTTACAAAAAGAGGGGATTCAAAGTCACTTAAGAGACTGGAAAATGCCGTCGAAAAACTTGATGATGGAAAAGTTAAGTGCAAGAACTGGTATGATTTTGTCTATCTTGTTCATGAGGCAGGCGGAGGAACCGTTCTTAATAAGAGCGAGACTACCGGAATAGCAATACCTGTTATTCTTAGCAGGTGCTATACGATTAAAGAGAAAATCAACTATATCCCTGCGATGAAGAAGTATCGGACGACTCCTCTTTATTCGGATCTTTCGGATTTTGACTACAGGAAAGAGGTTACTAAACTGGAAATCCCCGCTTTCTTTATAAGCGGAGAGTATGATTATAACTGCCCGTGGGAGCTTGTGGAAGATTATTGTAAGTTATTGGATGCTCCTGATAAGGAGTTTTATAAGATTCCTAATGCTGCCCACAGCCCTTTATGGGAGAATGCGGAAGCAACCTGTGATATAATGAGGCAGATAAAGGAGAGGACACTTAATGAGTGATAATTACCATCATGGGAATCTCAGGCAGGCACTTATAGATGCCGGCATTAAGATAATAAACGAGAGTGGCGAATCAGGGCTTTCTCTTCGCAAGGTTGCATCATCATGTGAAGTTTCGCACGCTGCACCCTATGCACATTTTAAGGATAAGGATGAGCTTATTGAAGCCATGAAGGCAAGCGTTACAGAACAGTTTATGGAGAAACTGGCCAAAGCTGTAAACAATGCCCCTAATGCCGAGACAGCAATAATCGAGATGGGTAAGGCCTACGTTTCGTTTTTTATAAAGAACCCTGATTACTTTAA
>JAGACI010000044.1 GCA_017614185.1 Lachnospiraceae bacterium
GGAACAGGTTGAGGCCGGAGTAAGAGAAAAGGTTGAAGCTGCAATTACCGATGACATGGTAAGAAGCGGTATTAAAGCTCAGATTAATGCAAGCGATGTTAAAGCTCAGATGATTGCCGGAGCAAAACAGCAGTACATTGATGCCAAGTATCCTGATTATGCGGATAAAGATGATGCTGATAAAGCAACTATCGATGCCGAAGCGGATATGGCAGCACAATCAATGATTACTGATGATGCAGTTAATGCCAAAATAGATGAAATTGTGGAGCAAAAACTGCCTTCTGCGAAGCAGAACGCTATAGAAGCTGAAGTTGCCAATCAGATGAATTCAGCTCAGGTTCAGGCATTAATCAGCCAGAATATCGACGGCGCAATGAGTTCCGATGAAGTTAAGAATAAAATAAGCCAGGGCCTTAACGACAAGATGAATCAGGCTATTAACGATATGTATAATTCAGCAGAGGTTCAAAGCCAGATTGCAGCAGGTAATGCAAAGGTTTCAGGCGGTATCTCAAGTCTTAGAAATCTTCAGTCACAGCTTAATTCCTATGCTCAGTTCTATCAGGGAATTCAGAGTTACACAGGAGCGGTAGGACAGGCTGCAGCAGGTGCAAACAAACTCAAAGATGCAATGCCTGAGTTCGTAGAGGGCGTTGAAGCATTAAGAAACGGACAGGGTCAGCTTTCAGACGGACTTAAGAAGTTTGATAAGGACGGTATTGAAGAGTTAAACGGTGTCGTAGAAGACAATGTTGAAGGTCTTGCAGAGCGTTTCGCGGCAATGAACGACGTAGCCGCAGATCATAACAGATATGATGAGAGCGGCAATGAAAAGAACGGAGTTAAGTTCATTTATAAAGTAAGCGTATCAGATTAATTCTCTCCCCTTTTATCCCCTTAGGGCTTCGGCCTTAAGGGGACTTTTTTTTGATGTTTAAATTGTGTGTTATTTTTCTACAGTTTGTGATAGAATGTTATTCGACTTATTATGTGCACAGGAGGTTTTTGTGTTTTGCGCAGTTTGACAGAAGAGATTAACAGGAGAAGAACTTTTGCCATCATTTCCCACCCCGATGCAGGTAAGACAACCCTTACCGAGAAGTTCCTTCTTTACGGAGGAGCCATTAATCTTGCGGGAAGCGTTAAGGGAAAGGCTACAGCCAGACATGCTGTTTCCGACTGGATGGAGATAGAGAAGGAAAGAGGTATTTCCGTAACGTCATCGGTTTTGCAGTTTGAGTATGATGACTTTTGCATAAACATCCTTGATACACCCGGACACCAGGATTTCTCGGAGGATACTTACAGAACTCTGATGGCTGCAGACTCCGCGGTAATGGTTATCGACGGAGCAAAGGGCGTAGAGCCTCAGACCAGAAAGCTTTTCAAGGTCTGTGGTATGAGAGGAATTCCCATCTTTACATTTATTAACAAGATGGACCGTGATGCAAACGATACTTTTGACCTTTTGGATGATATTGAAAAAGAACTTGGAATCGCAACCTGCCCCATTAACTGGCCCATCGGTTCAGGTAAGAGTTTTCAGGGTGTTTACGACAGGGAATTAAAGAGTGTTTATACATTTTCTGATACCGAAAAAGGAACCAAGGAAGGTAAGGTTACCTGTGTTCCTACAGAAGACAGAGAAGCACTTGTAAATACAATTGGAGAAGAAGCCGCAGACAAACTTCTTGAGGAGATAGAACTTCTTGAAGGCGCAGGAGCGGAGTTTGATCTTTCAGAAGTACAGGCAGGTAAACTTACACCCGTATTTTTCGGCTCTGCTTTGACCAATTTCGGTGTTGAAATCTTCCTTAAGCATTTCCTTAAGATGACAACAACTCCATTGCCCAGAAAGGCAGATATAGGCATTATTGACCCTGTCAAAAATGACTTTTCTGCTTTTGTATTTAAGATTCAGGCTAACATGAACAAGGCTCACAGAGACAGAGTTGCATTCATGAGAATCTGTTCGGGTAAGTTTGATGCTTCCATGGAAGTTAAGCACGTTCAGGGCGATAAGGTTATGCGACTTTCGCAGCCTCAGCAGATAATGGCAGATGAGAGAAAGATTCTCTCCGAAGCTTATGCAGGTGATATTATCGGTGTATTTGATCCCGGTATTTTCTCCATCGGAGATACCATCTGCATGCCTAAAGAGAAGTTCCAGTATGAAGGTATCCCCACATTTGCTCCCGAGCACTTCGCAAGGGTAAGACAGATGGATACCATGAAGAGAAAACAGTTTGTTAAAGGTATCACTCAGATAGCACAAGAGGGCGCCATTCAGATTTTCCAGGAGTTCAATACAGGACTTGAGGAGATTATCGTTGGCGTTGTCGGTGTGCTTCAGTTTGATGTCTTAAAATACAGACTTGAAAACGAGTATAACGTTGAGATCAAGCTTGAGCCTTTGCCTTATGAGCATATCAGATGGGTTGAGAACAAGGACATTGACTTAAAGTCAATAAACGGTACTTCTGATATGAAGAGAATCAAAGACTTAAAGGATAACCCGCTTCTTTTGTTTGTAAACGCGTGGAGCGTGGGTATGACTCTTGAGAGAAACCCCGGACTGGAACTGTCTGAGTTTGGTAGGAACTAGTGAAAAAAGCATTAAAAATACTTCTTTCAATTTTATTACTTGTTGCGGCAATCGATGTTTTTATGTTTGCGCTTAATGCGAATGTCCTTGATCTTCCTTACGTTGCAGGTCAGCCTGACACCCTGGGGATTGATACGAGCCAGGAGACTCCCAGAAGCAATTCCGTCTGGGAAAATATTGAGGTAAAGGGCGAGACAAAAGAAGATACCGGTGAAGAGTCCGACGGAAATGACGTAAACAACGTTGAGTTTGAAAAGTACAACGAGTTTCTGTCATCAGGATACGCATATAATCTTTTGGATGATGACATGAAAATACTCTACATCGAGGTATATGCCGCACTTGTCCGATTCGCTGATACCGTGGATGTATCGGTTCACGACATTGACAAGCTCAATCTCGGCTTTCAGTGCGTAATGATTGACCATCCCGAGATTTTCTACACGAGCGGATATTCATATTCCCAGTACACAAGAGGCGATGTCATAACGAGATTAACCTTTTCGCCGACATATATCTGTACTGAGGAAGAGGCAGACATGTTAAGCGATGAGATGGAACAGGTTATTAAGGAAATCCTTGTCGGGGTGAGCATGGATGCCGATGATTACACGAAGGTTAAATATATTTACGATTATCTGGTTCATAACACGGAATATGATGCCGATTCTCCCGATAATCAGAATATATGCTCCGTATTCCTTAATAAGAGAAGTGTCTGTCAGGGATATTCCAAAGCGACACAGCTCCTTTTAAACAGACTTGGTCTGGAGTGTACGCTTGTAACCGGTGTTGTAAATGAAAACGAAGGGCATTCCTGGAATCTTGTCAAGATGAACGGAGACTGGTACTACGTCGATACGACCTGGGGTGATGCTTCTTATCAGAGCATTGAGGGAGCGGAAGATGAGTGGCTTAAGAATCTTGATATCGTCAATTATGATTATCTTGGCGTTACGACAGCCGAACTTTTAAGGACACATGTAATAGATAATCCTGTCGATCTTCCGTATTGCACAGCAACGAGCTGCAACTACTATGTGAGGGAAGGAACGCTTCTTGAGGGGCCCGATTCGGAGGGCTTAAAGGCGATTCTTCTAAGCCATCCCGTTACCAGGGGAGGCAATACGACAATCAAGTGTAAGGATGAGCAGACTTACAACTGGATTCTTAATGAACTTATCACGGAATCCAAGATTTTTGACTATGTTGACGGCGGCGGAAGCGTCGGATATGCACAGAACGAAGATGCTTTGTCTTTGACGCTTTGGCTGGACGATTAATTCATACTTTGTTATAATTATAAAATGCCATGGAAGTATTTTTTACATTAAAGGAGGACTTCACATCTATGGATAAAGAGAACGTTAGAAACACCTACGATTTACAGGATGACGATACAAAAGGCAGCGTAAAAATCGCAGATGACGTTGTAGGAATGATTGCTGCAATCGCTGCAACAGAGGTTGAAGGCGTTAGCGCTATGGGCGGCAACTTCACTGATGAAATCATGAGCAAAATCGGCGTAAGAAACATGTACAAGGGAGTTAAGATTGACATTTTCGAGCGCAGAGTTTCAATAGATATGGCTATCACAATGGAGTACGGATATAACATCCCCACAACCTGCCAGATGGTTCAGAACAAGGTTAAACAGTCTGTTGAGAACATGACAGGTCTTGAAGTTAAGGATATCAATGTTCGTATTGCATCCATAAAGGTTAACAAGGATAAATAAGATGACAAGACACGAGCTTAGAGAGCAGGTTTTTAAGCTTCTTTTTCGTGTGGAATTCAATGTTCCCGAAGATATGGACGAGCAGGTAAAGCTTTTCATGCAGGACATTGACAATCATGCGTCAGATGCTGAAAACGAAGAGATAAACAAGAAATATGTCGCAGTCAAGGAACACCTTAAAGAGATTGACGACATGATTAACGATAAGGCCGAGAACTGGTCGGTTGAGAGAATGGGAAAGGTTGAGCTTACGATACTTCGCCTTGCATTGTTTGAAATCAAATTCGACGATGACATTCCCACAAACGTTGCCATTAACGAGGCCATTGAACTTGCCAAGAAGTTCGGGCAGGACAGCTCGGGCGCATTTGTAAACGGAATACTTGCCAAGTTCGCATAAGGAATAGTATGCAGCAAAATGTTTATACGGTTTCACAGGTAAATTCGTATATTAAGAATATGTTCGCCCAGGATTATATGCTTACAAGCATACTGGTTAAGGGCGAAGTGAGTAACTGTAAATACCATTCATCTGGACATATATATTTTACATTGAAGGACGCTTCCGGCGTGATTGCCTGTGTTATGTTTGCGTCTTCCAGAACCGGACTTAAGTTTCGCCTGGAGGAAGGGATGCAGGTGATTGTTGGCGGAAGCATTGCTGTTTTTGAGAGAGACGGCAGGTATCAGCTTTACGCCAAAAAGATTACCGCAGACGGCGCAGGAGACCTTTATCTTCGCTTTGAACAGCTTAAAAAAGAGCTTGAAGAACAGGGCATGTTTGACCCTTGCTACAAGCAGCCGATTCCTTCATTTGTTTCAAAACTTGGAGTGGTAACCGCACCAACCGGAGCAGCGGTTCAGGATATAATCAATATCGCAAAGAGGAGAAATCCCTACATCCAGATAATCCTATATCCGGCTATTGTTCAGGGTGACCTTGCCGCAGACAGTGTTGTAAAGGGAATCAAAGCCCTTGAAAAAGAGGGCGTTGATGTAATGATTGTAGGGCGAGGTGGCGGATCCATCGAGGATTTGTGGGCCTTCAACGAGGAGAAGGTGGCAAAAGCGGTTTTTGACTGTTCGGTACCAATCATCTCGGCTGTTGGTCATGAGACTGACACAACTATAATCGATTACGTTTCAGACTTAAGAGCTCCGACACCTTCAGCAGCAGCCGAACTTGCCGTTTTCGAACTGGCGGCTCTGGATGAGAAATTTAAGGATGCATACCTTAGACTTACCAGGGGAATGGAACTTAATCTAAGAGCCAAAAGAGACAGAAACAAGATGCTTCTTGCAAGGCTTAATGCGTTAAGCCCTCAGAGTAAGATAAGGGAGAAGAGAAGTTATCTTCTTAAACTTGAAGAAGCACTGACTAACAGGATGGACAAAGCAATTATTGCGAAGAGACACAAGCTTGACATCTATATCGAGAAGATGAAGGGCTTATCCCCTGTTAACAAGATGAGCACAGGCTTTGCCTATGTATCGGATGCAAATGGAAATATGGTCAAGGATATAAACGCAGTAAATAAAGGCGATAAACTTGACTTAAGACTTATAAACGGAATCATTCATACCACTGTTGAAGCGACAGAAGAAGCTTCGCTTTAAGGAGAAGGAATGGCAGACAAAAAGGAACTGACCCTCGAGGAATCATTCGAGGCATTGGAAGAAGTTATATCAAAACTTGAGGATGACGAGACTCCCCTTGAGGAGGCGTTTAATCAATATAAACTTGGAATGGACCTTCTAAAAAACAGCAACGACCTTATAGACAGGGTAGAAAAGCAGGTTAAGGTCTTATCGGGTGAGGGCTTGGAAGATGAGTGATATCAAAGCGGAAATCAATGCCAAAACCGAAGAAATAGAAAAGATAATAAGAGAGTATCTTCCCAAGGAAGACGGCTATCAGAAGACTGTTATAGAAGCCATGAATTACAGCATCCTATCAGGCGGCAAACGCTTAAGACCCATGCTTATGTGGGAGACTTACAAGATGCTTGGCGGTGAAGGCAACACAGTTAAACCGTTTATGGCCGCTCTTGAAATGATCCACACATATTCTTTAATTCATGACGATCTTCCCTGCATGGATGATGATGAATACAGAAGAGGCCGTAAAACCACTCATGTAGTTTACGGAGAAGCCATGGCAGTTCTTGCAGGCGATGCACTTTTAAACTTTGCATTTGAGACTGCAGCCAAGTCTTTTGGACTTGTTGATGAAAAAGATGCCGTAGCGGTTATGCGCCTTGCAAAGGCTTTAAGAATCCTTGGAATGAAAGCCGGAATCTATGGAATGGTTGGCGGTCAGTGCGTCGATGTCGAAGCCGAAAAAGAGGAAAAGAAAATCTCCGGCGAAGAGCTTTTGTTCATTCACAAGAATAAGACAGCAGCACTGATAGAGGCATCAATGATGATTGGCGCGGTTCTTGCCGGTGCAGACGGTGAGACGGTCAAGACACTTGAAAAGTGTGCAGAGAACGTCGGGATTGCTTTCCAGATTCAGGATGACATACTTGATGTTATAGGAACGCTTGAAGAACTCGGCAAACCTATCGGAAGTGATGCCAAAAACAACAAGCAGACATACGTAACAATCTATGGAATGGATAAGGCGGAAAGAGATGTAACGATGCTTTCCGAGGAAGCCATTGCATGTATTGAGGCTGTGGATACCGCAAACAGAGGAGACTTCTTAAAGAGGCTGATTATCTCCTTAATCCACAGAACCAGATAACCATTATTTTGATTATAAGGAAGTGAAAGTAGTTGTTACTTGAGCAGATAAATAATCCAAACGATATAAAGACAATCGACCCTGATGACTATAAGCTTCTTGCAGAAGAAATCAGGGAGTTTTTGATAAACAAAATCAGTGAAACCGGTGGTCATCTGGGTTCAAACCTCGGTGCTGTTGAACTTACAATGGCGCTTCATCTTTCACTCAATCTTCCGCAGGATAAGATTGTATGGGACGTTGGACATCAGTCATATACCCATAAGCTTTTGACAGGAAGAAGAGAGGGTTTTGATACCCTTAGAAAGTATGGCGGAATGAGCGGTTTCCCCAAGAGAAAAGAGTCAGACTGTGACTGCTTTGATACGGGACACAGTTCTACTTCCATTTCTGCCGGACTTGGCATGGTCAAATCAAGAGACCTTCTCGGTGAGGACTCTACAATTGTCTCCGTTATCGGTGACGGCTCTGTAACAGGAGGTATGGCTTATGAAGCATTAAACAATGCTTCACAGCTTGAAACCAACTTTATAATCGTATTAAATGACAACAACATGTCCATTTCTGAAAACGTCGGCGGTGTTTCAAAGTACTTAAATAACATTCGAACCGCAGACGGATATCTTAATATCAAAGAGGACATTTATAACGTAATTAAGGGCGTGCCCATGGTCGGTGAGACCATGGTCGATAAAATCAGAAAAGCAAAGAGCTCTGTCAAGCATCTAGTTATCCCCGGAATGTTTTTTGAGGACATGGGAATAACATATTTAGGGCCTGTAGACGGACATGATATCACTGCACTTTTGCAGGTGTTCAGAGAGGCCAAGAGAGTAAAGGGTGCGGTTTTGGTTCATGTTCTTACCCATAAGGGAAAAGGATTCGGACCTGCGGAAAGACATCCCGCAAGATTCCACGGAACAGAGCCTTTTGATATCGAAACCGGACTTCCGAGCAAACTAAGAACCAAGGCAAATTATACGGATATTTTCTCAACAGTTATGGTTAAACTCGGAGAGAGAAATCCCAAGGTATGTGCAATCACAGCCGCAATGCCTGACGGAACCGGACTTAAGAGATTCAGAAATGTTCATCCCAAGAGATTTTTCGATGTAGGAATCGCAGAGGAACATGCTGTTACGTTTGCGGCCGGTCTTGCCGCAGGCGGCATGATTCCCGTTGTTGCGATCTATTCATCTTTTTTACAAAGAGCATATGATCAGATTGTTCATGATGTATGCCTTCAGAAACTTCCTGTGGTGTTCTGTATCGACAGAGCAGGAATAGTAGGAAGTGACGGAGAAACTCATCAGGGTATTTTTGATATATCATTCCTTTCATCCGTGCCCGGTATGACAATCATGGCTCCCAAGAACAAGTGGGAGTTATCCGACATGATTAAGTATGCCGTTGCCTTTGGCGGTCCCATTGCCATAAGATACCCCAGAGGTGAAGCATATGATGAATTGAGGGAGTACCGTGAGCCTATCGAGTTTGGCAAAGGCGAGTGGATTTACAAAGAGAAAAAGATAGTGCTCTTTGCCCTTGGAAGCATGGTTAAAACTGCGGTAGAAGTAAGAGAAAATCTTAAGCATATCGGATATGACTGCAGTATTATCAATGCAAGGTTTGCTAAGCCCGTTGATGCCGAGATAATCAAAGAGGCCATTAAGGACCATGATTTGATTGTCACCATGGAAGAAAATGTGGCAAGCGGCGGAATGGGTGAGAAGGTTCTGGATGTGCTTTATGACTTAAAGTATTCCGGCAAAGCACTTAGAATCTGTATTCCGGATGAGTATGTCGAGCACGGAAATGTTGACATCCTAAAGAAAGAAATCGGAATAGACGCTAAGACTATCATCGAGAAAATTCTTGATAAAATTGACGAGTAATAATCGAGAGGTTTGTTTTTGAAAGAAAGACTTGACGTACTTCTTGTTGAAAGAGGACTTGCATCATCAAGAGAGAAGGCAAAGGTCCTTATAATGGCCGGTGAAGTTTATGTTAACGGTCAAAAAGAAGACAAGGCAGGAAGTACATTTGATACCGAAAAGAGTGAAATAGAAGTCAGAGGTAAGGTTCTTCCATACGTAAGCCGCGGAGGTCTTAAACTCGAAAAGGCTTTGAAGGTTTTTCCGATTAATCTGAACGGAAAAGTTTGTATGGATATCGGAGCTTCTACAGGCGGATTTACCGATTGCATGCTCCAAAACGGTGCATGTAAGGTTTACTCCATCGATGTGGGACACGGTCAGCTCGACTGGAAACTTAGAAATGATGAGAGAGTTGTCTGTATGGAGAAGACCAACTTCAGGTATCTTACGCATGATAATCTGCCTGAAGAGCCTGATTTTGCATCCTGTGATGTTTCATTTATTTCTCTTACCAAAATTCTTGGGCCTGCGTTTGAAATATTAAAGAGCGGTTCATATATGGTTTGCCTTATCAAACCGCAATTTGAGGCGGGAAGAGATAAAGTCGGTAAAAAGGGTGTAGTAAGAGAGCCAAAGGTTCACGTGGAAGTTATAGAAAAGGTTATAGAATTTGCAGAGACTACCGGTTTTAGCATACTTGACCTTGACTTCTCACCGATTAAGGGACCTGAGGGAAATATTGAATATCTTTTGTATTTGGGTAAAGAGGTGGCTGATGAGCCGCTTAAGGATACAGACAGTAAAATTTCTGTAGTGGTGGAAGAAGCCGGAGGCGCTTTGGAACACTAAAAGGGGTTAAAATGGAACATATTTTTGTAAGGACCAATACAGCAAAGGATCCCGATTTAAAGATTACCAAAAAGATTAAGGGTTATATCGAAGATATGGGAATGAGATGTACGCTTTCGACTGAGGCAAAGCTTCCTGCCGATGCCGACGGAATTCTTGTTCTTGGCGGAGACGGCACAATGTTAAACGTTGCAGGGGAGACACTCGATGCCGAACTTCCGATTCTTGGTATAAACCTTGGAACCATGGGATACCTTACCGAAGTTCCTCTTGAAAAAGCAAAGGCAGCTATTGAAAGGCTTGCCAATGAGGAATATACGGTCAGCGAGCGAATGATGCTTGAAGGAAGCGTTACAAGAGACGGGAAAGTTATCTATGAAGGCTTTGCCTTAAATGACATTGTTCTTACGAGACAGGGCTCTTTACGTATCATTCATTTTGATACGACCGTTAACAAACAGACTTTTAATGAATATGATGCAGATGGTTTGATTGTTGCAACCCCCACGGGTTCAACCGGCTATAACATGTCTGCAGGCGGTCCCATAGTGGAACCCGGCGCAAAGGTAATGGTAATGACACCGATTTGCGCGCATATGTTTAATTCACGGAGCATTGTCTTATCCGGAAAGGATGAGATTGGTATATATGTAAATGCTGACAGAACCGGCCATGATCAGATGGTAGAGGTAACGTTTGATGCCGAACACAATCTTTCTCTTACAACCGGTGATGTTATAAACGTAAAACAGGCAAGTAAAGTTACAAGAATTGTAAGACTAAACGAGGCAAGCTTCATTACAGCCTTACATCAGAAAATGAACTCTTAAGGAGGGACTATGGTAAAAGTGGATAAGAAAAGTAACATTGCTGTTAAAAAGAACAGACAGAGAAAAATCGTTGAATTAATCGAGAACATGGATATCGAAACTCAGGAGGATTTGTCAGACCTTTTGTCCGAGAGAGGATTTGAGGTTACTCAGGCAACTATCTCAAGAGATATCAGAGAGTTAAAGATATTAAAGGTTACAGATGATTCCGGAAAGCAGAAGTATGCAATCGTAAGCCAGTCCGAGAACCATCTTGGTGCCAAGTATTTAAGAGTACTCAAGGAAGGTTTCCTGTCCGTTACACAGGCACAGAACATCCTTGTTATAAAGACCGTACCGGGAATGGCTATGGCTGTTGCGGCTGCTATCGATGCAATGAAATTTAAGGAAATTGCAGGTTCTATCGCAGGGGACGATACAATCATGGTCGCAGTTTTAACAACAAAGGAAGCAGGGGAGCTTATTCAGCCGTTGAACGGGCAGGAGCGCAGAGGGAAGGAGACAGGGAAATGAAGAGGA
>JAGACI010000268.1 GCA_017614185.1 Lachnospiraceae bacterium
CAGTTATCTTCCGACACGGTGGGCTTTAACTGTACCAAAGATGAATTTGATTCATACTGGAAGAACTATTTTGACCTTGATTATAAAGACGCTGATCCTTACGACAGGGCCGAAAAGCTTATTATGACATCAGATGACGAATATCTTAAGGGCGCGTTTGAAACGGGAAGCGGAATAAGAATTCTTCAACAGGACCTGTGGGAAGCGATAGTCTGCTTTGTGATTTCACAGAATAACAATATTAAACGAATCACCGGTTCTGTAGATAAGATCTGCATAAAGGCAGGCCTAAAAGTAAAGGGAGCGGGTGATTGTTACCGCATTCCGAGACCTTCAGAAGTTGATCACGAAATCTTTATTGATAAGAGCCTGGGACTTGGTTACAGAGACGTTTTCCTTAGGGATTTGTACAGATTTGCCAAAGAGAATCCAAAATGGCTTTCTTCCTTGGAAAATCTTGACTTTGACGAAGCGGTTATCAATCTTAAAGAGAGAAACGGCATAGGGCCAAAGGTTGCCAATTGTGTCTGCCTATTCGGCCTTCATCACGTTGATGCCTTTCCTATAGATACTCATATTAAACAGATTCTTGATAGATTCTATCCAAACGGCTTTAATTTTGAAAGATACAAAGGAATAGCCGGAATTATTCAGCAGTATATGTTCTTTAACAAGATTAATTATGCGAAATAAGACGGGTCAGATGATTCGTCTTTTTTTATGCAAAAAAGTGGGTAAAAGATGTGCAGAATTTCCATATTTTACTTGTATTATGAGACTCTTTTTAGTAAAATATACACATGGAGTTTTGTATTAGGGTAAAAAACTTAACACAATTCCACAAAAATATCTCGAGTTGGAGGAATTTATATGAAAGTTTATACAACTGACAAAATACGTAACATTGTCCTTCTGGGGCACGGTGGTGCCGGAAAGACCAGTCTTACAGAGGCAATGGCGTATCTTTCAGGCATCACGTCGCGTATGGGTAAAGTCGCAGACGGAAACACTGTCAGCGATTTTGGTAAAGAAGAGCAGAAGAGACAGTTCTCCATTTCAACCGCAGTAGTTCCGATTGAATGGGAAGGCTATAAGTTAAATGTATTCGATACTCCGGGATATTTTGATTTCGTTGGTGAAGTTGAAGAAGCTATAAGCGCAGCCGGTGGAGCAGTAATCGTTGTTAACGGAAAAGCCGGTGTAGAAGTTGGAACATTAAAGGCATGGGAGCTTTGCGAGAAGTATAAGATCCCCCGCATTATATATGTAGATAACATGGATATTGACAACGCGTCTTTCAGACAGGTTGTTGAAGATATGACCAATATGTTTGGTAAGAAGATGGCTCCTTTCCATCTTCCTATCAGAGAGAATGAGAAGTTTGTCGGCTATGTAAATGTTATTACAGAGACCGGTAACAGATGGCAGGGCAAGGATGTTGTTGAGTGTCCCGTTCCCGATTACAGCAAAGAGAATCTTGCAACATATCGTGATGTATTGATGGAGACAGTTGCTGAGACATCAGAAGAGATGATGGACCGCTATTTTGCAGGTGAGACCTTCTCTGTTGATGAAATCAGAGCAGCTCTTCGTACAAGCGTATGTGACTGTTCAATCGTTCCCATGACCATGGGTTCCAATACTCTTTGCCAGGGCGTTTATACACTTATCGATGATATTATCAAATATCTTCCTAGCCCTGAGAACAGAGAGATTGCAGGTATCAGCTTAAAGACCAATGAGATTTATCATTCTGACTATGAGTTCTCAAAGGCTAAGGCAGCATTCATCTGGAAGACAATCGTGGATCCTTTCATTGGAAGATATTCACTTATTAAGGTTGCTTCAGGTGTACTTAAGACAGATGACCTTCTTTATAATACTGAGAGCGAAATCGAGGAGAAGATTGGTAAACTCTACGTTATGCAGGGTAACAAGCCTATCGAAGTTCCCGAGCTTCACGCCGGTGATATCGGTGCTCTTGCAAAACTTACCGATGCCAAGACAGGTGATTCCTTAAGCACAAAGGCTACACCCATAAGATTTGCCAAAGCAGAGATTTCCAAGCCTTACACATACCTTCGTTACAAAGCAAAAGAGAAGGGTGATATCGATAAGGTTGCGCAGGCTCTTCAGAAGATGGCTGCAGAGGATCAGACTCTTAAGCTTGTCAATGATGCCGAGAACCGTCAGTCCCTTATCTATGGTATGGGCGAGCAGCACATTGAAATCGTTGCTTCAAGACTTCTTAACGAATACAAAGTTGAGATTGAACTTGAGCCTGCTAAGATTGCTTACAAAGAGACTATCAGAAAGAAATCTGATGTTGAGTATAAGTATAAGAAGCAGTCCGGTGGTCACGGTCAGTACGGCCACGTAAAGATGCGCTTCGAGCCTTCGGGTGATCTTGAGACACCTTACGTATTCGAACAGGAAGTTGTCGGTGGTGCAGTTCCCAAGAACTACTTCCCTGCAGTAGAAAAAGGTATTGCTGAGTCAGTTCCCAGAGGACCTCTCGCAGCTTATCCCGTTGTCGGCGTAAAGGCTGTTCTTTACGATGGTTCATACCATCCTGTAGACTCATCCGAGATGGCATTCAAGACCGCAGCTATCCAGGCATTTAAGAAGGGCTTCATGGAAGCAGGTCCTGTTCTCTTAGAGCCTATCGCAACATTAAAGGTTACTGTTCCCGATACATATACCGGTGACGTTATGGGTGACCTTAACAAGAGAAGAGGCAGAACTCTTGGTATGACTCCTGTTGCAGGCGGCAAGCAGGTTATCGAGGCTGAAATCCCTATGAGCGGACTTCACGGATACTGCACAGACCTTCGTTCCATGACAGGCGGCCGTGGTGAATACGAGTATGAATTCACAAGATATGAGCAGGCTCCTTCAGACGTTCAGGAGAAGGAAGTTGCTGCAAGAGCTGCCAAGGTTGCAGAGAACAACAAAGAAGAATAAGAGTTTCCTCAAAGGGGTCGGGCATTTGGTCCGGCTCCTTTTTTTCTTGACTTTTTCACGAAAAGAAATTACAATCTGAAAAAGATAGATAAAGACTTCGACAGGGAGTACTAAGAATCTTACTTTTCAGAGAGTGACCGGGTGGTGTGAGGTCATAAGGATGGTTCCCAACTCGCCCTTGAGTTTCAAGCGTGAAGGCTAAGCTGTGTAGTGCTTGACGGGAATTCCCGTTACAGAATTAATGAGTGCGATTTTTATCGAATCAGAGTGGTACCGCGGATGTTTACCTTCGTCTCTGTAATTGAGACGAAGGTTTTTTATTTTTTTAAACACATTTAGGAGGAGAAACATGGCAGAACCTTATAACCACAGAGAACTGGAAGGAAAGTGGCAAAAGATTTGGGACGATGAGAAGGCTTTCAAGACAGAAAATGATTTCAGTAAGCCCAAGTATTATGCGCTTGTTGAGTTCCCGTACCCTTCAGGACAGGGACTTCACGTAGGTCATCCCAGACCTTATACAGCGCTTGACATCGTTGCAAGAAAGAGAAGAATGCAGGGATACAACGTGCTTTATCCTATGGGATGGGATGCTTTCGGTCTACCTACCGAGAACTACGCCATCAAGAACCACATTCATCCCAAGATTGTTACTAAGAACAATGTAGAAAGATTCAAAAATCAGCTTCATTCTCTTGGTTACTCATTCGATTGGGACAGAGAGATTAATACAACAGATCCCAATTACTATAAATGGACACAGTGGATTTTCTTAAAGCTCTTTAAGGCAGGACTTGCATATAAGTCAGAGATGCCTATCAACTGGTGTACATCCTGTAAGGTAGGACTTGCAAACGAGGAGGTTGTTAACGGTGTATGTGAGCGTTGCGGTTCCGAGGTTGTAAGAAAAGTTAAGAGCCAGTGGATGCTTAAGATTACAGAGTACGCTGACAAACTTATCAAAGATCTTGATATGGTTGACTATATCGAGAGAGTAAAAGTTTCACAGAAGAACTGGATCGGTAAGTCTGAAGGCGCAGAGGTTGACTTCAAGATTAAGGATAAGGACGAGAAGCTTACTGTTTATACAACCCGTCCCGACACACTCTTTGGTGTTACCTACATGGTAATGTCACCTGAGCATCCTCTTATTGATAAGTATAAAGATGAAATCAGAAACTTCAGTGAGATTACTTCTTACAGAGAAGCTGCTGCAAGAAAGTCAGATTTTGAAAGAACTGAGCTTGCAAAGGATAAGACAGGTGTTTGCATTAAGGGACTTTCCGCAATCAACCCCGTTAACGGCAAAGAGATTCCCATCTGGATTTCCGACTATGTACTTATGTCTTACGGTACAGGTGCAATCATGGCCGTTCCTGCTCATGATGAGAGAGACTGGGATTTTGCCAAGAAATTTAACCTTCCTATTATTGAGGTTGTATCCGGCGGCAAGAAGAGCGTTCAGGATGAGTGTAACCCAGATGTTGCAACAGGTATTCTTGTTCACTCCGATTTCCTTGACGGCTTAAATGTTGAGAATGCCAAAGAAAGAATTATTGAATATTTAACACAGAAGGGTATCGGCCACAAGAAGACCAACTTCAAGCTTCGTGACTGGGTATTCTCCAGACAGCGTTACTGGGGTGAGCCTATTCCCATTGTTTACTGCGAGAAGTGCGGATATGTTCCGATTGATGAATCAGAACTTCCTCTCGAACTTCCCGAGGTTGAGAGCTATGAGCCTACAGACAACGGTGAATCACCTCTTGCCAAGATGACTGACTGGGTTAATACCAAATGTCCCTGCTGTGGAGGTCCTGCAAAGAGAGAGACAGATACAATGCCTCAGTGGGCAGGTTCTTCATGGTATTACTTAAGATATACAGACCCCACCAATGATAAGGCACTTGCAAGCAAGGAAGCACTTGATTACTGGCTTCCCGTTGACTGGTATAACGGAGGTATGGAGCATACAACACTTCACCTTCTTTACTCCAGATTCTGGCATAAGTTCCTTTATGATGAGAAGGTTGTTCCCTGTCCCGAACCTTACCAGAAGAGAACTTCTCACGGTATGATTCTTGGTTCAAACGGCGAAAAGATGAGTAAGAGCCGTGGTAACGTTGTAAACCCTGATGATATCGTAAGAGAGTACGGTGCAGATACATTAAGAACATACGAGATGTTCATCGGAGCATTTGACTTAAGCGCAAGCTGGTCAGAAGACGGCGTTAAGGGATGCAGAAGATTCCTTGATCGTGTATGGAAACTTCAGGATATCCTTGTTGACGGTGATTCATATTCAGCAGAACTTGAGACCAAGATGCACCAGACAATCAAGAAGGTTTCAGGCGACTTTGAGACACTTAAGTACAACAC
>JAGACI010000269.1 GCA_017614185.1 Lachnospiraceae bacterium
AAAGGCGTTTTGCCGGAGGCTTTCTTTGTAGCCAGTGACCATATGGCAATCGGAGCATTGAGATCATTTTTTGACCTGGGTCTTTCGGTTCCCAAAGATATCGCTGTTATAGGTCTTTCGAATATCGAGCTTTCCAAGTATTCGAACCCGCCTCTTACTACCATCTCGCTTCCAATAGAAGAGATGGGACAGGTAGCCGCCAACGTTTTGTTTGAAAGAATTGCAGGCGACACAACTCCAACAAAGATAGTAACCTTGGGCTGCGAAGTAGTTGAGCGCTCAAGCACATAGCAAAGTGTAATACCCTCCAAACATTAAGGGGCGAAGGAAAAATTCCTTCGCCCCTTAAATAATCTATCATCCTTGGAAGCAATATCCAATTAGTGTTTGTATCCGTTTGCAGCAAAGTACTCGTCAAGCTGACGCTGAACCTCTGCTACGTACTCGTCGATACCCGCATCCTTAAGTTCCTGAAGAGCCTGAGGATAGTTCTCGTCAAAGTCAACATAACCGTAAAGGATGGGAGCCATTCTTACGCCCATAACTTCTGCGATGTTTGTCTCGATTTCAAGAACCTTTGAGTTGTCAAAGTGGAATGCGATAACGTCAGATGTCTTGGCATCATCATCCCAATGTGTGTACATATCGATGAACTCATCAGATACGTCTGAAGGGAATACTGTATAGTTGGAGTTTCTGAACATCCACTCATAGAAGTATCCTTCGAAAGCAGGATCCTTAAGAACAAGTCTGTCGTTCTCGATGGTGTAGTTTTCACCTTCGGGTCCGTATAAGCAGTAGAGATAATGCTCCTGAGTCTGATATAACCAGTTGACAAACTTCATAGCGCCTGCAGGGTTCTTTGCGCAGTAAGGAATCTGGAGACACTCACCGCCGCAAGCTGTGATGTACTTATCATCTTCAGGGCTTAAAATATATGACTTAAGAACTGCATCGGGTGCATTCTGACGAACTGAGTTGATCTGCTCGTTCTCTTTTCCAAGAGATCCCTCAATCCAGAGGTATGTACCCTGCTGTAAACGATGTTCTCTCTCAGAGTAGTTTGTTGTAAGTTCTTCTCTGTAGAGCCCCTGCTCGTACATGCTTCTGTTGAACTCAGCAACCTTCTTGAAAGCATCTGTCTCAAAATAGCTGTATGCCTTTCTTGACTCCTCGCCGTAAACAACCGACTCAGCGTATGCGCACCATGTAAGCTGCTCATCCTCGAATGCTCTAGTTAAGGGCTTGAAGATTACGTCTGCAGGACCGTTCATCTCAGGGCACTGCTCAGCAGATCTCTTAGCGAACTCTCTTAAATCTTCGGGAGTCTTAACTTCTGTCATTCCAACCTTTTCAAGGATATCCTGTCTTAAGCACACAAACTGTAACATACAGCTTGAGGGAGCGTAAGCTGAAGGAATACCATACTGAATGCCGTCTACAACGCCGCCTGCCATCTGTGACTCAGGAATAACTTTTAACATATCCTGGCAGTACTCTTTGATTAAATCATCAAGAGGCTGGCACTGTGTCTTGTTAACACGTGTTGAGAAGTCGCCCATGCCGTCCCAGTAAAGGTCAACTGTCTCGCCTGCCGCGAACATGATGTCTTTCTGCTCCCAGTAAACATCCCAACCTTTATAGATGAGTTTCAGGTTAATTCCAAGTTCCTCATTAAGACGAGGATTAAGCTGATTGTCAATGAAGTTCTCCATCGCATCGGTTTCTTCACCTGGATAAAGGATAACTACTTCTTCAATCTCGCCTTTGGATCCGGAGCTGCCTGAACCGGAAGCTGATCCGCTTGTTCCGCCACAGCCCGCAAGACATGAAACAGTCAATGCAGCTGCAAGGAGCAATGATAACTTTTTCTTCATTTGTGATCCCCCTTTTAGGAATTTGATATTATTTTTCATCACACCTGGTGATTCGTTACGTCGACGCTAATGCATGATTTTGTTGCATTATTTGCTTTTGTTGCACCATTGTGTTGCGTCGTTGCGTAATCATAATAACACTATTTGTTTTGTTGTTCAATGTGGGCTTTTGCTAATTTTGAAATAAAATTTTTGTGAAAAAAGCACAATGTTGGTTTCGCAAATATCGTCATGTTGTTGCGTTGACAGCGAAACAAACATGGTGTATCATTACGTTGAACTACGAAACTAGGGGATTTCCTTATTAGTGTAAATTGCGGGGATGACACATGAGTACAATACGAGAAGTCGCTGCACTGGCAAATGTGTCTGCAGCAACGGTATCGAGGGTTATTAATCACGATACAAAATATAAGATGACGGACGAAACCATAGAGAGGGTCTGGAAAGCGGTTGCTGAGCTTAACTATAAGGCTCCCACATCCTCCCATGAGCAGATGCAGTATCTGCAAAAAGGTGCTTTGAGCGATACATCCGTCAAAAAGATAGGGTGTATTTTAAACATCCAGGGCGGCAAATATACTGATCCCTACTATCTTGCCATACTCTCCGGCTTTGAGAAATCACTTATGGAGAAAGGCTTTGAAGTTTCCTTCATAAGAACGGTTGCCGAATTAGAGAATCCTCTTATTTTATATAAGACATTCGACGAGCCGGTATGCGGAGTCATCATTATGAACACTCTCGCAGAGGAAACCTTCAGTTTTATCAAGAAGAAAACTCCCCACATTGTGGGTATAGATACAACTCACACAGATATCGACAACATAGCCTATGACCACTACGGAGCCGCCTTCATGGCAGTTAAGCATCTTAAGGACTGTGGCTATAAGAGAATCGGTTTTATCGGAGGCTCATCTTACGAGATGAAGACAAGCCGAAGATTCAACGGTTACTATTCCGCATTGCACTGTTATGATCTGGAATTCAATCCCGATTGGGTTTTGTGCAGTGAATGGGACGAGGATAAGTGCGCGGAGGTTATAAAGGAAGCCTACAAGAAAGGCAAGCTTCCCGATGCCTTCTTCGTAGCCAGCGACTTAATGGCAATCGGAGCGTTGCGTACACTTTACGAACTCGGGATTTCTGTTCCCGATGAAATGGGTGTCATCGGTCTTTCAAACATCGAGATATCCAAGTATTCAAATCCTCCCCTCTCGACCATTTCACTTCCTATTCACGAAATGGGTCGTGTGGCAGCGAATGTTCTCCTCGACAGAATTGCAGGAGACGACACCCCCTATAAGGTTGTAACCTTAAGGGCATCATTACTTAAGCGTTCGAGTACTTTATAATATAATATCTCCCTAATATTAATATCGTAGAAAGCACAAGGCATGGAACGGGTACCATATCTTGTGCTTTTTATGTTGACTAAATACAACATATTCTGCTATTATTGATACGGATTTGTTTATACAAACTACATATTTAAGGAGGGATTTTCAGTGTTTGAAAAGTTTTTTAAACTGAAGGAAAATGGCTCCGATGTAAGAACCGAGATCATAGCGGGACTCACAACCTTTATGACAATGGCTTACATCATCGCTCTTAACCCGAACCTTCTTACCGGATTCGGTGCCGAAGGTGCCGAGCTTTGGAACGGCGTTTTCCTTTCAACATGTATCGCATCGGCAGTCGGAATGTTCTGCATGGCTTTCCTTGCAAACAAGCCCTTTGCCCTTGCACCCGGAATGGGTCTTAACTCATTCTTCGCCGTAGTAGTAGGTAACCTCGTTGCCATTACAGGTCTTACCTATCTTGAGTGCTACCAGGCAGCTCTTTGGATCATCTTAATCGAGGGTATCGTTTTCATCATTCTCTCTGTATTGAAAGTTCGTCAGAAGATTGTAGAAGCTATTCCCCTCTCCATCAGAATGGGAATCACACCCGCAATCGGCCTTATGCTTATGAACATTGGCTTTGGCTCAAATGCAGGTATCTATTCTGAAACAGGCGGTCCTTTCTACGCATTGAGAGATTTCTTCGGTTCTCTTACACCTTCAGTAGCACAGAGCTCCATGGGTTCAGGCTACGGAATGATGGTACTTACCGTTGTTACAATGTTCGTGGGAATCATTGCAATCGTTCTTTTAAGCCACAAGAAGGTTAAAGGTGCCGTACTCTTTGGCATGCTCATCGCATCCATAGTTTACTGGGCAGGTGAGGCAATCTTCTTTGCCACCAATCCTTTCGCTCCTCTTGCTACAGCTAACTGGCTGCCTCCTTTTAAGGATATGGCTTCCACAACTCTCTTTAAGTTCAACGGAACCACATGGCAGAACTTCATCAACATCGGATGGTTTACAGTTCTTACACTTATCGTTACATTCTGCATCATTGATATGTTCGATACAATCGGAACCTTAGTTGGTACAGCAGAGCGTGCAGGTATGCTTGATAAGGACGGCAACATGCCTCAGATGAAGGAAGCTCTTCTTTCAGATGCTATCGGTACAGTAGCAGGTGCCTGCACAGGTACTTCCACAGTTACCACATTCGTTGAGTCAGCATCAGGCGTTGAGGAAGGCGGACGTACAGGTCTTACCGCTTTCACAACCGGTATCCTCTTCCTTGCTTGCATGTTCATCTCACCCATCGCAGGAATTATTCCTCCCGCAGCTACATCAGCAGCCCTCATCTATGTCGGCGTATTGATGCTTTGCGGACTTAAGAATATTGATTTCTCAGATATTACACAGACACTTCCCGTTTCCGTAATGCTCATCGCAATGCCTGTTTCAGGTTCCATCGGACACGGTATCGGTCTTGGTCTTATCTGCCACACAATCATCAAAGTCTTCACAGGAAAGGCAAAGGAAGTTTCCATACTCACATATGTATTGTCCTTGATCTTCCTTGTTAAGTTCTTCCTGGCTTTGTAATATTTGCGTAATCAAGCCCCGGCAGGCTCCTGCCGGGGCTTTTGTTTTGTTCAATCTGGTGTTTCTCCCCTCGTACGCTTCTTCCCTCTCTCGTTTCTTCCCTTTATTTCGAGCATTATCATATAAATTTCCCTTTTATTTCTTGTTTTATATGACGCTTCACATCCCTCTTTTGGGCACTATCATATAAATCCCCCTCTTTTTCCTGTTTTTATATGACACTCCTCACCTC
>JAGACI010000270.1 GCA_017614185.1 Lachnospiraceae bacterium
CCCCATACCAACACTATTGTAAGTGTCACCATGGGGCTGATACTCATGAATCTCTCCACATTTTCCGAGATTCCGGAAAGCGGTGATGACTATGAGCATGCTTTGATATATAAAGTTTTGAAATATATCGAGACCAATTATAAAGCCGGCACTCTTTCCGAAATCTCGGGCAATCTTAATCTTCCCGAATACACCGTCAGCAGACTTCTCAAAAAGTACACAGGGCACAATTTTAAGGAACTGCTAAAGCAACAGAAGCTCCAGCAGGCAGTGTTCTTCCTTGAAAACTCCAACATGTCCATAGATAACATAATCGAAAGTCTGGGGTACAATAACTCCTCGTTCTTTTACAGAAGTTTTAAAGATAAATATGGCGTGTCTCCTAACAATTACAGAAAAACAACGGGCAGAGAATAATCTCTGCCCGCCTTTTATTTATTTTGTTATTTCAAAATCTACCTTTGTTTCACCCTTAAAGAATCTCGATGTGTCCGCAACAGTTGCATGAAGCGTATAGCTTCCAGCCTCTGTAGGCATCTTGTCGGATTCATAGGATTTTCCGTCGGAGGTTTTACCCGTTACGGTGTACTCGATATCATCATACTCCTCAAAGAGTGTCTCTTCCTCATCGGAAGTCTCCTTGTAAGCTGTGATATCAAAGATATCCATCTCCGCAGGGGTTCCGTCATACTTCTTATCGAATGCGTTGATTCCCTTAAATGAGATATCTCTCTTCTCGATATCGGGAACGCAGGAGCCATCCTTCTTTACGGTGAAGGTGTCGTAAAGCTCGGAGCTGATTCCGTTGTAGGAATATGTATCAAGAGTGAGCACATCGCCCTTAACACGGATAAGTCCGTAGAACTGCTTTCTTACTCTCTGACCGCATAGTTCCTCGTTAAGAACGCTTGTTGCACAGCCTTCCTCGATGTACTCGTCGGGAACTCTGTATCCTGACTCGGCATTTTCCTTGGAGATATCAAGTGATTTCTCTCCGGAGAAATTCATTGTTACATAGTGTGTACCTTCAGGCTCTATATTGAAATATCTTCCCTCAGTTTCGACATCCTTGGTGTAAGGATTATCGTATGTAATCTCACCGTGACCTTCGCCGGTTTCTCTCTCGTTGGTAATAAAACCTGTGAAGTAATCACCGTTTACATCCTTGCCATAGTAGTAAGGATTGGTTCTTGTGTATGCATGGTCATGTCCCTGCAATACAAGGTCAACTTCATATTCTGCAAAGAGAGGAACAAGGTTTGCTCTAAGTGCTCTGGAACCGCCATCCATTGTATGGTAGCCGACACTCATCATACCTGCGTGGGTTGTAACAACAATCCATTTTACCTTGCCTTCCTCACGAAGCTTGCTAGCTGTTTCAAGCTGCTCCACAATCCATGCGTACTGCTCTCTGTAATCGCAGTAAGGATCGTACTCACCGTTTCCTGCTCCGTCAAGGTAAGCTGACTCATTGGAGTTAGTGGTGATTACATATACGTTTCCGATCTGAATCGCATTACATCCGCCGCTTGAGTGAGAGTTATGATTTCCGTCCTTGCAGTAATCTGCAAAATCAATGTCGTACATTGAGTAGAATACATCAACCGAACAGTCATGGTTACCTGCCAAAGGCATAAGAACGGTATCCATCATATCTTCCGCGTCAAAATCAACAGCCATGTTGAACTCATCAATGAAGTAGTTGTCATCATGACACTCATTAGTGATATCACCGCAGTTGATATATCCGACAAGTGTTGAATCAAGAGTATATGCATTCTTGAATGCTTCTCTCATGACTGCCTCATACTGGCGATACTGTGACTCGTTCTCAGCCTGAGGATCAGTTACATAGATAAAGAAGAAGTCATCAAGGTCTCCCTTTATGGTCCATGAACCGGGTCTTGAGTAACCTACGCTCTCTCCGCCAACACGATAGAAGTATTCGCTTCCCTCGGGAAGGTTCTCTACGTGAGCCTTATGGCAATAGTAAACTGCAGATTCATCGGAGTTTTCAATCTCGGTATTAAAGTAATCGGGAACTTCTGTAACTTTTCCGTTCTTAACTCCCTCATCCCAGTCAAATGTGTAGATGTCCTTGACATCTTTCTTGTTTACATACTGAAGGACTGTGTCAGCACCCTCTTTATCAACGGTTCTCCAGGCAACGCCTCTTGAGTAAACATCGTTATAGAAAGTGGTGGCAACACCCTTAACTATGTCGGATACCTCGTATGTGTATCCCTTTACTTCAGGTGCTGTAACATCCGTGATAACAAAGATCTGACCGAAATCCATCTCTGTTCCGGCAGGAGCTCCGTCACCCTTGATTCGAAGTGCTGCAAGGTTCTGGTCAAAGAAATCTTCTGTGATTTCCATTGTTGCAAAACCGTCTTTGTAGTTTAAATCACCGATATAAAGGCTGTCCCATCCTTCGGGATCGTCGATGACACCTTCAATATAGATGGTTCTGAAGGGGAAATCGTTTTTGGGCTCATACTTAAATACAAGTACATCGCCTTCTTTGACAGCAACTCCTTTTCCCTCTTCAAACAATGCTCTTACTCTGACATTGTCATCATTGTCATCGGTTATAAATACAAGCTCACCGTCTCCGTTTACGGAATCAAACAAAAGGCTTCCGGACTCCTCAAAGAGGTTATCATTGTCCATCTTAACCATTCCGGTGATTGTTCCTGTATAATCTCCGCAGGTAACTTTGCTTCCTACGGTATAATCATTCTTTATTTCTTCTTTTGCTGCTTCGCCGGCTTCGGCTCCCGCCTCACCTTTTCCGCAGCCTGCAAAAACAAGTGCTGATGCCAGGAGAACTCCGGCAAACAGCTTTCCGATTAAAGCTTTTTTCTTCATCTGCCTTCTCCTCCTTATTTAGTTACATCCACGGTGTAAAGTGCGTAAACTTTGTCGCCTATCTTGTCTGCCATGCCAAGGTTCATGCAAGGTGTGTTGTCTTTATCAACAACTGCCACAGCAAGATAGCACTTTCCGCTTGCATTTGCACTGACTTTAACAGGTATCTTAATCTCGGTCTTATCGCCCGGCATAAGCTTTGAAGCCTCAAAATCTTTTACTCCGATTCCAAGGTTCTCGCTTACATCCTCTGCATCCTCTGCGATAACCATTGCTGCAATCATGTAGTTATTGTAGCTTGGTGCCAGACCATCGTTTTCGATTGTAAGTGTAAGCTCAATCTGGCTTCCTGCCTTAACGCTCTCTATCTCGTTAACCTTGCTTACTCTGAAGCGATATCCCATCTGTGTCTGGAGATATTCGATGTTAGCGCGGTACGTCGACGCATCTGCGCTTCCTGCCTCAATGTCACAGGGCGAGCAGGGGCCGAGCCATGATGTGTGAGATTTTCTCAGATAATCAATGGACTGCATGATTGTGTCATTGTGAACCCAAGCCTTTACGTTTCCGCTTGCAAACTCACCGCCCGAGTAATTGCTCTTCCAGAAGTTCAAAGCCTTGTCAATGTCGTTTAAGAAGGTGGTTGTTCCCTCTTCCTGTCCGAACACGTCGTTAAACATTCCGAAGTTCTGCTCGATTGAAAAGTCGTAAGATTCTCTGATTCCGACTTTTGTCTTCTTAAAGTTGTCTGTATATGCCTTGGCATATTTTGCTATCAAGGTCTTTCCGGGGAAAGTACCTGAGCCAAAGTCATACTCCTCAAAAGAAGCTGCCTCGGGCCATGTGTGCATCTCGCCCCAGTGTCCAAGTGAACCCATCTCGATGTATGCGGCAGATCCGTCAAACTTTCCGGCAATTGCCTTCATGCATGCTTCATGATATTTAAGGAGTGAATCGGCTTCATAATTTGGTGAAAATCCGCCTCCGCCAAGCACCTCAAAGTCGGGCCAGTTATAGAAAGTTCCCGCTTCTTCAATCTTTCCTGCCAAAACATCATTGCAAAGCTCGGTAAGAAGCCAAACCGGGATATCCATCCTGTAGTTACCTGTAGCAATCAGTTTTTCAACCTTCTCATCGGTAACCTTGTCACCATCCAAAAGGTTCTTCTCGATAAAGGCCTTATCAACTGTTTCGCCGTAAGTCTCATCTTTTCTTGAACCTGTAAGCTCTTCAGGATTATCCATTACAAAGCGGATAACAAAGTTAACGTTATTGTCTTCCCAGTATGTAATGTTGTACTCTTCTTCGACATTATCCCAGTCGAAGTTGCCCTTGGAAGTTTCAAGGTTAGCCCATGTAAGAGGCAGGTAAGCAAGATCGTAGTCAAAAGCTATCTTCTCGGCATCCTCTTCTGAAATAGTGGACCAGCAAACCCATCCTGTGCCGGGATTGGCGAATGCATCATAGCCTGCCTTGGGATAAGCATATCCTTCCTCATAAGTCATCTCGAAAGCATCGGGTGTCTCAAGATAACCATTCTCGGGAACAGATACCTGTCTGTTTAATGCAAAGGCATGTACTCCGACTTTCTCAGGATTGCCCAAATCCTCAAGGTAAGCCGATGCCGTTACATATTCATCGTAATAATCTTCATCTACGGAAATGATTGAAGCGCCAAGCTTATTATCGCCTGTTACGGGATAAAGCTTTTGTCCATGGATTACAAAATCCGCTCCGTCAACTCCAAAATAGTTATGACCTGCCTTCTCGTCTGTATCAAGAACAAAGGCAGTTCTTGTATTCATGTCTTTGTTGTCGGATGAAACCATCGCATAGAACTTCTTTTGTGAGCATGCGGTTACAAGCGTGTACTCCTCGCTCTCATCCTTTGCTTCGGCATTGTCGACAACAAACCACTCACCCATATCACCTGTAAAAATATCCTCGGTAATTGAACCGGGTTCGGGCTCATCAACCTTAATGGTAAAGGCCTTAATCTCGTTTCTTACGCCACTCTTAACCTTTAAGTTAATCTTATATTCGCCGGGTGCAAGAAGCTTTCTGTTAGTAATTATCTTGTTTCCGTCAATAGTAAACCACTTATTGTCGGGACCGTTCTTCTCACTGCTTACAAAAGAATATGAGTAATCCTTTCCGTCGCCGCCCTTTGCAGAAAGCACAGCGATCTCACCATCCTGCATTGCAGGCTCTGTGAGTGCTGGAACCTCATCCTGTGTAAGTTCAAAGTCAGAGATATACGGTTCATCGGAAACGATTGTTACCTCATCTTTGGAAAGAGCTGAAAGTGATCCCTCATCAAGATACTTATATACGCTCTCCCATGAGTCATTAAGAAGAACAATCTGGAATCCTATTACATCTGCTGAAGGATTAATAACATCATAAGGTACTTCCACCTCGTACGTGGAACCATCATCGGAAACACCGAACTCGGCCTCTCCAACCTCGGTTCCGGGCCACTCACCTGCGAACGACTGATACATTGTACCGTTCTCCATAAGGAACTCGTATCCGCCTCCGTCGGTCTCGAAGCCTGTGGAAGGATCATTGTCTATGTCCAGGTAAACCTGGAAATAGCACCACTTTGAAAGTTCGTTGACAACATAAAGAATGTTAAAGCTGTCATCGTCATGATAAGCAGCCACTCTGTCGAAAGCTCCTTCAGGCTCATCCAGAATGTCAACGATGTCTTTCCAATCATCTACGCTACCATCCGGGACAAACTCTTCCTCAGCCCGAACAGTGCGCATAGGTGTCCCGTAATTTAAGCCTGTCAGTGCCAGAATTCCCGTAATGACAACTGCCGTGGCCCGTGCAATCACGTTCTTACGAAACAAGTTGCGTTGATTGCGCATTGCAATTCCCCCTTTTATTTAATTGTAGCGAAACACGGTTGCCATTTTTTGGATAATTTATCCAATTTGCACCGTTTCGCTCGTAGGTTTTTCGTAATCTTGTCCAAAGATTACGAAACAACTATAGCACTTTGTATCGTAATTGTAAACGAAATTTTAGTAAATTATGTCAGGATAAATGCACAAAAAAATCGTCGCAGAAAATCACTTTCTTGCGACGATTAATGTCCTTAAATAATTAGCAGTCTACACCGCCGTCAACTCTGATAAGCTGTCCATCGATGAAGGATGACTCGCTTGTGCAAAGGAAAAGAGCAGCTGTTGCAATCTCTGAACCTTCCGCAACTCTCTTAAGGGGAGATCTCTCAATCATGAATCCGCATGCTGCCTCGCCGCCTACCGAGTCAAGCATAGCTGTCTTGATTGCACCGGGCTGGATTCCGTTAACATGAACCTTGGGGCCCATCTCGTTAGCCATAGCTCTTGTAAGTCCGTTCATGGCAAACTTGGTTGTACAGTAAGCTGTAGGTCCCCAATGTGCTGATGTACCTGCGATAGAAGAGATATTAACGATATGTCCCTCTCCCTTGTCAACCATAACCTTACCGAACTTCTGGCCGAGAAGCATAGCCATTGTTACGTTTACGTTGAAGCACTCATTCCACTCCTCAAGTGTAAGCTCGAAGATAGGTGTGATTGAAAGCTGACCTGCGTTGTTAATAAGAATATCGCATGTTCCAAACTTATCCATACATGCATTATAGATGACGTCCGCACTCTTTAAATCGTGTGTGTCGGCGATAACATACTCAGCGATTCCGCCCTCGTTACGAATTTTCTCTACAGCAGCCTTGGCTCTTTCTTCATTACGTCCGGTGATGAGAACTTTAGCTCCTTCCTTGGCAAAAAGGTAAGCTGTGTCTCTTCCCATTCCAGATGTTGAGCCGGTGATTACGGCTACTTTTCCGTCTAATTTTCCCATGTGTAACCTCCTGAAAATATAATCTTGTTAAAATTTTAACGGGTGTGATTTAATTATATCGTACTTGTCAAAGAATTGTCAATATCGGAAAACCTCACAAAAAAAGAGGGAATGCTTTATGCATTCCCTACCAAAGAATCGACAGTAAAAATGTTGCCGCGCAAGCCAGGATGAAGAAAATAGCTCCCGGGTTTAAGACAACGCTCTTAAATCTGTATCCGGGATAAATATCTCTCTCTCCGGGTATTAAGAACATTCTCTTTTTCTTTACAAAGAATAGTATTAATCCTGCTATTCCCATTCCGTATATCAATATTACATATAAGCCTATTGCGAGTATCGGCCATGCTTTTGAAATAAGTTCTTGTGCAGGAAGACTTCTAAGCATATCATATATTTCCGCAGGCTCAAGCTCTCCCGATATCAAATCAGGATCAACCATGTTGTAAATCGGCGTAATAAGTGTCGAGCAAAGGTTGACTATCATATGAAGAATGATGGTGTACTTGATATTGCCTGTTCTTACATAAACGTAGGCAAAAAGCATACCTACCATCGCAGCATAGAAAAACTGGCCGAAGTTACCGTGGAAAAGTCCGAATGCAAATCCGGAAACAAATATTGCAAGTCCTTCTCCGTATTTAACGGCGTTATCGATAAGAAGCTTTCTGAAGAGAAGCTCCTCAAATATCGGCGCAAGTATTCCTGCCAGAAGAACGTTCACCCACAAAACAGAATTGGTCATAACTTCAGTGAGCGTATCTTCAATCTCGATTCCGGTAAATGATGTTATGAGATTATTGACATAGTTTCCGATAAAGCTTCCAACAATCATGAAAGCCTCAGCCATGCAAAGGAAAATAAGGAAGTCCGAAAAAAGAAGTCTTCTTCTTTCTATCTGCGTCTTTTCCCTCTTGTCCATGAAAAACTTAACCATGGGGTAGCCTATGATATACGAAGGCAGCATGGCAATCAGAAAGTAAAGCCAAAAATAGTCTTCAATTATCTCCGGTGCAAAAAACTGGAACAGCTGGCCTATTCCAATCTGTATTGCAGATACCAGAATAATCATTCCGCCATATGTAAAACCTACAGCGGAAAAGTTCTTTTTTGAAAGAGACATATTTTAATCCTCTTTGAATACTACGGGGTTTAATTCTCCTGCGATATCACTTAAAGCATATTTCTTGGCAAGTTCTGCCTTGTACTCGGTAACCCGCTCCTGTGCAATGTTATTCTTGATGGTTTCGTTTATATCATCGGGTGCTGCTCTTTTTACAAACTGAAGCACATAATATGCGCTGTTGTCATCGTCGGAAATAAGCTCAGTGTCACCCTCTGTTCTTGCCTCATCAAAGAGCCAGTCAGCATAAACATTTGAGATATAGCCGTAGTTTGTATCCTTGATAAGATGTGCATCCTCTTCGGTAGTCTCTGCCGTATCATACTTGGCTACTGCCTCATCAAAGTCTGCGCCTGCCTTAATCTCCTCTGCAAGCTCATTAGCCTGTTCTTTAATCTCTGCAGTCTTCTCTGCCTTGACTTCATCACTGTCATCATCGGCAAACTCAGGGCTCATATAAAACATTCTGTAGTCTACAAGATCGTAGATCTTTTTGTTCTCTTCGTAGTCATTCTTGACTGTTTCATCATCGGGAGCATTGTCATCGACAAGCTTGGTAAGATAAGCATCAACAAAAAGTGTTTCCTTGATGAATGAATCAAGGGTCTTCTGTGAAGCATACTCGCCAAAGTTTTTGGTATAAAACTCAGATACGGAAATTCCCTGTTCCTTGGCAGATGCTTCCACTCCATCGATAAATGCGTTGTACTTCTCGGTTGTATCTGCACTAAAGCCTTTAGCCTCAGCATCATCCTTGCAGGCCTTGATGTCACGAATCTGCTCGATAGTCATCTTATCGAAGAAATCCTGCCATGTCATCTCATCAGAATACTGCTGCATGTCAAAAGGCTTGCTCGTATCAAGTCCGAAGTAGCTAGCCATTGAGCCGTAAGCGCTTAAGTAGTTGGCACTCATTGTGTTGTAGTAAAAATCATACTCAACCTTTGTGATTTCATAATCACCAACCTTTACGTAAGGTGTTTTGATTGCCTTGTTCTTCTTCGCAACGTTTAATCCGATTGAGACGCCAACGGCTATGATAATAAGAGCAATGATTGAGAAACCTACAATCTTTGTAATCTTTTGGTCTCTTTTATCCTTTTCCTCTTTGGCCTTTCTCTCCTGAATTTTTCTGTCATATTTGGTAACAACCTTTTCGGTTGTTTTTGCTTCGTTAGCCATTGTAAATAAGCCTCCTTGTTAAATAACTCTCAATGAGTTATTTTACTTTATTTGACATTAAAGTTCAATATCATCAAAAAACAGCCCTTTCCCAATAAGGAAAGGGCTGAAAAGCGGATTGTTATTTATCTTTTTAACTTTGTACCATAATTTTCGCCGTTATATTTAATCTCACCCATATCTGTCTGAAGTTTGCCCTTCCAATCAGAATCGGTGGTAACTTTGATATCACCCATGCTGTTGTCTATGTTAAGACTTTTGCACTTTCCTTCAAACTCTACACTTCCCATTGAGTTACCGCAATCAACTGTATCAATATCAGAATCCTTAACTGTCAGGTCTCCCATTGAAAGGTTAGCTTCAAGTTTATTGGCGTTCACATTGATAAGCTGAATGCTTCCGAGCGAGTTGTCTGCAAACATGTCGTCACAGGTAACGTTCTTAACTGTGATTTCTCCAAGGCTTTCATCAATGTCGTATCTTTCACAGTTAACATCCGAAATATCTATATCTCCGAGTGAACAGTTTACATCTATTTCATCAAGAACGGTTCCCTTGGGAACGGTAATAACTACCTTTGCATCTACGCTTCCCGCTGTGTTAAATGAGAGGTGCTTCGGGTGTTTTACGGTAAGCTTTTTACCGGAAATGCTGTACTCAGGTACCCACTTCTCAGGATAATCGTATGAAATTTCGTAGGAAGAACCCTCTTTGAGAATAAACTCGCCAATTCCAAGACTTACATCTATGCTGTCAAATGCATCAAGGTTTGCTTTCTCATGAACGTTGTCTCCCGGATCACTCCAGGTAACGACATTTCCGACATTAAAGTTAAAACCTTTAAATCCTTTAAATCCTTTTCCAAAAAATCCTCCGATGTGCCACATCGCACCAACCAGGATACAAGCCACGGTTATGATGCTTAATATGATAAGGTAAGCATTCTTACCACCTTTGTTGTTCTGTGAGTTCATAATCTCTCCTTTTCCTATTGCAAGCTATGTCATGCATTAATACTATTTTGTAAGGTTCTTCTTTAATACGTGATGGATGATTCCGGCGATAGGCCAGATAATCCATGATGAGAACCAGTTAAATGTTAAGAAGCTGTATGCAAGATAAATACATGTTATTGTGGGCCAGTAAACCGACATGATTGTATCTATTGTAGAATTCATGTATACGGGCTCATTCTCTGTTCCGTAGTTTCCGCTTACTGTGCTCTTGTCATTTGTTCCCAAAAGATTATCATATGAGTTCATAATCTTGTTGGAAAGAATGATAAGGAATACGCCTACACCTACTGTCACAAACAGTATTACGGGTGTAACAAAGCTTCCGAGTGCTTCAATTCCTGTATCAAACTCATCAATAATTGCAGCAGGAAGCCAGCAAAGCGCGCAAAGCAATACGCCGATTGTAATTCTTACCGCATGAGCTACCTGATATTTCTCTCTGTCGCCCGCAAGCTCTGTTGCAGTGCTGTAGTCAAGGCTGCAGGGAACTTTCTTAATGAAATCCCATCTTCTTATTCTTGTTGCTGACAATACATAAAGGACTACTGCAATAGCAATTGATGCGAACATTCCAAGTGCACCGACTGCATTTCCTCTGTGTCCAAAGCCGTCAAATACGATGGGCCAGCATACACAAGTGATACAGATAAATGTTGCTATGCCTACCATTAAGCCGTTTGTGGTTCTGTCCTTGATGTACTCTAATGCTTCTTCTCTTGAAATATTTCTTCTGGGTGTATTGTCTACAGCTTTCTGTTCGAAAGTGCTTCTGAGTCCAAGTACATCTGCAAGGTCTTCAAGATTGCCAAACTCGGAAATAACTGTTCCGACTGCTTCGTTCTCTGTCTTACCCTCAGCGATAAGTTCGTTGTACTTGTCTTCCATCATCTGCCAAAGCTCTGTTTTAGCTTTAAGTACTGCGGGGGTGTTCGGCATATTCGCGAACATACTCTCCAAATAGTTTTTAATAGTATTCACCGTTAAATCCTCCTGATCCTAAGCTATTCCGTTGTCTCTGATAAAGTTCTCAACAACGTCCTTGGTCAATCTCCATTCATCGCATTTCTCGTTGTAATACCGTTTACCGTTATCGGTAATTCTGTAGTACGTACGCTTCTTGCCGTTCCCTTCCGTATCGTCCGATACAAAAGATTCGATAAATCCATTCTTCTCCATTCTGGTAAAAGCGGAATAAAGTGTGGTTTCCTTTATCAGATATTTCTCTTCGGATAACTGTTTAATCCTCTTGGAAATCTCATATCCATATGAAGGTGCGTCTCCCAGAATGAAGAGAATCATTGTGTCATTGTAACCTCTGATGACATCACTGCTGATTTCAACCATGTGATTCTCCTCCTACGTCTGTCGTTGCTTTGTCTGTCGTACTACGTCTGCCGTAGTACGTCTGATAAAGTATTTATACCACGGCTGTCGTAGTATGTCAACACTCTTTTTGAAAAAAATTTAAAAAAGCCTCCCCGGTTATCCGGGAAGGCCTTTGTTTAATTAGTCGGGAACCGCGAAATTCAGGGCTTTTTCGGCAATTTCCAATGTAAAGTTTTCACTGTAAATAATTTCTCCGTCAAGGGAATATGCAAAGCCCGGTGTGGCTTTAACCTCAACTTTCTTGGCTCTCTTATAAACCACAATATCTTTCATAGATTCATCATCCAGATGCTTTCCTTCGGTATAGGGGCCAAGAATTTTGACAAAGCGGAATCTGGAAATCGGTTTAATAAGGCAAACCTCAAGCCATCCATCATCTATCTCGGCTCTGGGAG
>JAGACI010000271.1 GCA_017614185.1 Lachnospiraceae bacterium
AAAGAGCAGGAAGACAAGAAGAAACTTGAGGAAGCGCTTGCGATGGCAGAATCAGCCAACAAGGCAAAGAGTGTGTTCCTTAACAATATGTCCCATGATATCCGTACTCCCATGAATGCAATTCTCGGATTCGCAGAAATTGCTAAGAAGGAGAAGGATGACAAGAACAAACTTGATGAGTACCTTGGCAAGATTATCATGTCAGGTAAGGACCTCTTGAACCTGATTAACGATATCCTTGACATGTCCAGTATTGAGAGCGGCAAGGTTAAGTTTAACCATGTTGCCACGTCAATAAAGGGAATGGTTGAAGGCGTCAAGGACATGTTTGTCAATGAAGCCGAAAAGAAGAATATTACTTTCAATGTAAAATATGAGGATGTTGTAAATGACTATATTTACTGTGATGAGGTACGTGCAAAACAGGTAGGTATCAACATAGTCAGCAATGCATTCAAATATACACCTGTCGGCGGCACGGTAAGCCTTACCGTAAGACAGTATCCTTTGCAGAAAGACGGCTTTGCAAAGTACGAGATAGTTGTACAGGACAATGGTATCGGTATGAGCAAGGAGTTTAAGGAGCAGATTTTTGATTCCTTCTCAAGAGAGAGAAGCGCTACCTTAAGCGGAATTCAGGGTACCGGCCTTGGAATGGCAATTGTTAAAAAGATTATTGATATGGTTGACGGTGAGATTGATGTCTGGAGTGAAGTTAATGTCGGAACCAGAATCACCGTCAGACTTACAATAAAGACAGCTGAAAAAGAGGAGGAGTATAAACAGGAACAGCCCGAGGAAAGCTATAACTTTGAGGGCAAGAAGGTTCTGCTTGTTGAAGACAATGAATTAAACCGTGAGATAGCCGAGGCTATTCTTAATGAAGTAGGCATCAGGGTTGAGAGCGTTGTTAACGGGCAGGAAGCGGTCGACAGAATGGCTATGGCAAAACCCGGGGAATTCGATCTGGTTCTCATGGATATCCAGATGCCTGTCATGGACGGCTATACCGCTACAACAAAGATAAGAGAACTGGATGATGCAGCGGTTGCTTATGTTCCCATCGTTGCTATGACGGCGAATGCATTCGATGAGGACAGAAAAGAAACAATGAATATGGGCATGAACGGACACATTTCCAAGCCAATTGATATTGACGAGATGCTTTCCACCATGAAGAAGTGCATGGGACTGTGATTTTCTTGAATTTTTAGAAAAATCTTTACATTTACATCAAATTGATGTACAATATATTAAAGTTTACAGTTATATCCAGTGGAGGAACCGTTATGGAAAATAAAGCGAGGATTATGGTTGTAGATGACTCAGTTTACATGAGGGAGCTTATCGAGGATATCCTTCTTGACAAGGGATACGAGGTAATGCAGGCTGCCGATGGAAGCGAGATGTTAGAGAAAATTGAGAAGTTCGATCCTCAAATTGTTTTCATGGATGTGGTAATGCCCAACCAGAACGGTATAGAAATCACCAACCTTCTTAAGGAGAAACACCCGGATATAAAGATTGTTATCTGTTCCGCACACAACAATATAGCCATCCAGAAGAAGGCGCTGGAGAACGGAGCGGATATGTTCCTGCCAAAGCCTTTCGATGCCAACAAGATCCAGAAAATTGTGGAAGGCTTCTTAGCATAATAGATTATCAGGGCGCCGCTGAAAGAAGCGGCGCTTTATTATGAGGAGAGATATATGAACAAAGAGTTACAGGTTGATGCTTTTGTTTTTACAACCAAAGAAGATGCTGACAGGGCGGCCAAGGAGAAAAAGCAGGTGGCCTATCTTAAAACCCATATGGACTTAAGTTCCGTTGAGAAGGTTAAGGCAATTTATGAAAAGTCCAACAAGGAGAGACTTTTCAGAACGCCGATAGGACTTGCCTATATGCAGGAACTCTATAATGCATTGATAAGAGCAGGGGTCAGCTCAGAAGAATTGTTGCCTGTATTTGTGCAGGCCAATTTTGAACAAAGATTAAGACCTCAGAGTGTATCCGAAAAACAAAACGATGCCTTCAAACAAAAGCAGGAAAAACTCAGGAGCAATTTCAGAATCTCTGTGGTTTTAAACCTGATTCTTCTTATAGCGGTTGCCGCAATGTTTGTGATTACATTAAAGAGTGACAACCCCAATATTTTAAATTATGAGTCTGCCCTTCAAAACAGATACTCTGCATGGGAACAGGAGTTAAACGAAAGAGAGCAGGCCTTGAGAGAGAAAGAACTTGAGCAGATTAGAGAATGATTTGGAGCGTTTGTAATGAACGGACTTAAGATACTTGTTGTAGATGATGAAAGCAGAATGAGGAAGCTTGTAAAGGACTTCCTTGTCAAAGAGGACTTTGTTGTTCTTGAAGCCGGAGACGGACAGGAAGCTTTGGATGTCTTTTTTGAAAATAAGGATATAGCTTTAATAGTACTGGATGTTATGATGCCAAAGCTTGACGGATGGGAAGTCTGTAAGGAGATAAGAAGCCAGTCAAAGGTGCCGATTATTATGCTTACGGCAAAGTCTGATGAAAGGGATGAACTCCTGGGCTTTAAACTCGGAGTTGATGAATATATCTCAAAGCCTTTCAGCCCGAAGATTCTTGTTGCAAGAATTGAAGCAATCCTTAGAAGAAGTGCTCCGGGAGATGAAGACGAAAAGGTTGAGATGGGCGGAATAGTCGTAGATAAGGCAGCCCATACGGTTACCGTTGACGGTAAGGATGTGGAATTAAGTTATAAGGAATTTGAACTTCTTACATTTTTCATGGCCAACAAAGGAATTGCTCTTTCAAGAGAAAAAATCCTTAACAACGTCTGGGATTATGATTACTATGGAGATGCAAGAACAATAGATACCCATGTCAAAAAGCTTAGAAGCAAGCTTGGAGAGAAGGGAAATCTCATAAATACCATTTGGGGAATGGGATATAAATTTGATGCTTGACAAAAAGGATATATTTGATAAAATATAATTTGACAAGATACAAATGACCTGAGTTTCCATTTTTAGGAGGTTAAATTATGAGTTTTTATGATTACAGTGTAACAGCTCCTGACGGCAGTGAGCTTTCTATGAAAGATTATGAGGGAAAGGTAGTCCTTGTTGTGAATACAGCAACAGGCTGCGGCTTTACTCCTCATTACAAAGATTTGGAGTCAATGTATGAGAAGTTCCATGAGAAAGGGTTTGAGATAGTTGATGTTCCCTGCAACCAGTTCGCAGGACAGACTCCCGGAACAGATGAAGAGATTCACGAGTTCTGCAGCCTCAAATATAATACAAAGTTCCCTCAGATGAAGAAGTCTGATGTCAACGGTGAGAATGAGCTTCCGTTATTCAGATTCTTAAAGGATGAAAAGGGATTTGAAGGCTTTGGCAAAGGCCCTGCGGCTCTTGCAATGAGCACAATGCTTAAGAAGATTGACAAAGATTACAAGAACAATCCCGATATCAAATGGAATTTTACAAAGTTTATTGTGGACAGGGAAGGAAAAGTGGTTGCGCGTTTTGAGCCTACTGTTAAGATGTCTGAAGTTGCAAAGTGCGTAGAATCACTTATTTAAATAAATATATAAGGGGGAAGTTATGTCAGAAACATATGAACAGCTTAAATTAGAGAATCAGGTTTGCTTTCCTTTATATGCATGTGCAAGGAGAATAGTAAACCTCTACAATCCGCTTCTTAAGCCTCTTGGGCTTACATATACGCAGTATATTGTTTTCATGGTCCTTTGGGAGGTTAAGTCAGCGACGGTTGGTGAAATCGGAAAGCGTCTTTTCCTTGATGAAGGAACACTTACACCGCTTCTTAAGAAGATGGCCGATAAAGGATACGTAACAAGGGAGCGTCTCAAAGAGGATGAGAGAGTGACCAAGGTTACAATCACAAAGGCCGGAGAAGATATGAAGGAAGCGTGTAAGGATATTCCCGGTGAAGTCGCAAAGTGTATATATTCGCTTGATGAGAAAGAGTCCCTTGAACTCTACGGACTTCTTTATAAACTATTGGAAAACAAAAAGGACTGATTAAACCATGCCAAACTGTGATATTGAAAAAGAAGCGATAAGCAGAGACAAAATAATAGTCAAAACCGGTATCGTCGGAATAATCGTTAATGTATTGCTGGCAGGGTTCAAGGCAGTAATCGGTCTTCTTACAGGATCTATTGCCATTGTTCTTGATGCGGTTAACAATACTTCGGATGCGGCGAGTTCACTTATTACCATAATAGGCGCCAAACTCGCAACCAAAGAGCCCAACAGGAAGCACCCTTTCGGATATGGACGTATAGAGTATTTAAGCGCGATGATTATATCGGTAATCGTCCTTTACGCAGGTGTTACATCTTTTGTTGAGTCTGTAAAGAGGATTGTTGATCCCGTGACACCAAGTTACACTACAGTTTCCCTGATTATTGTAGCAGCAGCGGTGTTTGTTAAGATTTTCCTTGGAAGATACGTGCTTTCCAGAGGTAAAAAGGTTAATTCCGATTCACTTATCAATTCCGGTAAAGAAGCTTTATTTGATGTTGTCATTTCCATAACAACACTGGTGGCAGCGTTTATTTATATTTTCTTTAATGTTTCTTTGGAAGCGTGGCTTGGTGCAATAATTTCGGCAGTGATAATCAAGTCGGGTATTGATATGACTAAGGAGACTATTTCTGCGCTCCTTGGAGAGCCCGGCGAAATAAGCCTTATAAAAGACATTAAGAAAACGGTAGCAGGATTTCCCGGAGTTCACGGTGCATACGATCTGGTTTTACATAATTACGGCCCGGACACCTACAATGGCTCCGTTCATATTGAAGTACCTGATACATTCTCTTCGGAAATGCTTGATAAGCTGACGAGAGATATAACACAGACAGTATTTTTAAAGCATAACGTTCTTCTGACGGCGGTTGGAGTATATTCGTTTAACACAGGTGATGAGAGAATTATCGGAATCAAAGAGAAAGTCAGAGATGTAGTGCTTGCTCATGAATACGCACTTCAGATGCATGGCTTTTATCTTGATGAAAAAGAGAAATACATGCGATTTGACGTTGTAATTAGTTTTGATGCTCCAAGCAGAAACGATGTTTATGAAGCAATTATGAAAGACTGTAAGGAAGCATTCCCCGAATATGATTTCATTATTGCCATGGATATAGATTTCGGCAGTTAAGACACACAAAAATCACAGATTGGTGTTATTATAGATAAAGACAGTATAAGAGGCTCTATGATGACACATTCAATTAAAAGACAGTTTGCAGGTATATTTATAGGGTTGATGTTTGGCACAGTTTTATTGTGCTTTATCATCAACTCTTTTTATCTTGAAAAATACTATAAATCAGAGAAGATAGAAGCTTTGCACAAAGCCTATGATTCCCTTAAGGAAGCCGGAGCGAAGGGTAACCTTGAAACTGAGGACTTTGGAAGGGAACTTAACAATATCTGTATTAAGTACAACCTCTCTTTGCTTGTTATGGACATGAACTCCCAGATAACCATATGCGTCGGTGAAGAAAGAGAGTTTATGCAGGCTGCTTTGTATCAGAGCATTTTTAGCAAGAATAAGTACAATGAAGAGATAGAGACTTTTGAGAACGATGATAAGAGTGAGTACTATATCATGCAAAACGTGCCCGATGAAAGGACGGATTTAAATTACCTTCAGATGTGGGGCATGTTCGATGCGGATCACTTCTTTATGCTAAGGTGTTCTGTTGAGAGTATTAAAGAGAGCGCAAGCATAGCAAACAGGTTCCTTGCATTTACGGGCCTTCTTGCGGCAATACTTGGCGGAATCATCATATACTTTATATCCGGAAGAATTACCAATCCCATAAGGGAACTTACTGAGATTTCTGAGAGAATGACAAACCTTGACTTTGATGTCAAGTATCATGGCAAGTCGAAAAATGAAATTGCCGTTCTTGGCGATAATATCAATAAGCTTTCGGGAACCCTTGAGAAAACCATATCCGAACTAAAGAAGGATATTGAGCAAAAAGAAAAGATAGATGAGATGCGAAGAGAGTTTCTCTCGAATGTTACGCATGAACTTAAGACTCCCATCGCGCTTATCCAGGGTTATGCAGAGGGGCTTAAAGAGAACGTCAATGATGATGAAGAAAGCAGAAATACATATTGCGACGTAATTATTGACGAGTCAGCCAAGATGAACAATATGGTTAAGAAGCTTCTAAACTTAAACGAGCTTGAAAACGGTGAAAATGTCGTTTCCAACGTTGAATTCGATTTTTCTGAGCTTGTAAGGAATTATCTTTCGAAGGCTGAAATCATAATAGAGCAAAGCGGTGCTTCGGTAATTAACAACTGCCCTGAGGGTATGAAGGTATCCGCAGATGAGTTCCTTACAGAAGAGGTTTTGCAGAATTACTTTACCAACGCAATTAATCACGTAAAATATGACAAAAAGATTGAGATTAAGTGCGTTAAGAAGGATAATGGTGATGTAAGAGTGTCGGTTGTAAACTCCGGTGATCCCATACCCGAGGATTCTCTCCCCCATATCTGGGAGAAATTCTATAAGGTTGATAAGGCGAGAACCAGAGAGTATGGCGGAAGCGGCGTAGGCCTTTCGATTGTTAAGGCGGTCATGGAAGCCATGGGAAAGGATTATGGTGTAATCAATTATGAGAACGCGGTAGAGTTTTATTTTGACTTAACAGGAATAGATTAATACGGAAGGAAAAGAATTTAATTTGATAGAGAATGATATTAAAGACATCGAAAAGGTTGTTCTTGTCGGTGTAGATACAGGTGAGGATATTAACTTCGACTCTTCTTTGGAAGAACTTGAGGATCTGGCCAAAGCCTGTGAGATGGAACCTATGGGTGTTGTAACCCAGGCTCTTCCCGAAGCAAACAAGGCTACCTGCCTTGGAGCGGGAAAGGTTTCATTCTTAAAAGACTTTGTCAGGGACATGGAAGCCTCAACTGTTATTTTTGACAATACATTGAGCCCTATGCAGATGAAGAATCTTCAGGATGAACTTGAGTGTGCCGTCATGGACAGAACAGGTCTGATTCTTGAGATATTCAACAGAAGGGCGAAAAGCAGAGAAGCCAAGATACAGGTTGAAAGTGCAAGACTTAAATATATGCTTCCGAGACTTGTCGGAATGAGAAGAAATCTCGGAAGACAGGGCGGCGGCTCAGGCAGCTTAAGTAACAAGGGTGCCGGTGAGAAAAAGCTTGAACTCGACAGACGTGCAATTGAGCACAGAATATCTGTACTCAGAAAAGAGCTTACTCAAATATCCAAGGATAAGGACAATCAGAGAAAGAAAAGAATTAACCAAAGTATCAGACAGGTGGCTTTGGTCGGATATACCAACGCAGGTAAATCTACTATATTAAATGGGCTTGTGGAACTTTGCAGTGAGGCGGAGGAGAAGAAGGTTTTTGAAAAGGATATGCTTTTTGCAACCCTTGATACCTCCGTAAGAAGGATAGATATAAAAGATAAGGAATCATTTTTCTTATCGGATACGGTCGGATTTATCCATAAACTCCCACATGGCCTTGTTGAAGCATTCAAGTCAACATTGTCGGAAGCGCTGCAGGCTGATTTGCTTTTGCATGTGGTAGACTTTTCCGATGAGAACTTCAAACAGCACATCAGGGTTACCAACGAAACACTTAATGAAATAGGTGCGGGTGGTATTCCTACTATATATATTTATAATAAGTGCGATAAGAAGTCGGGAGTTTATCATGACGGCGACGGAGCCTTATATATAAGCGCCAAGAACAAAGATGACCTTTTAAGGCTTACGGATATGATATGCAAAAAGCTCTATGCCGACTATGAAGAGTGTACATTTAAACTTCCATATTCAGAGGGCGGTGCGGTTAATGCACTCAGAAGTAACGGAAAGATTATCAACCTTGATTATCTTGACGACTATATTGAAGTGAAAGCCAACTGCTCCGAATCGGAGAAAAAGAGATACGCTGCATTTCTTGTGACCTAACTTTTGTTATGATATACTTTATGTGTTATAAAATCTTTTAAATCGAGGACAAAAGATGATTAACAAACACAGAATCTACGTTCCCATACTTGGAATTGTTCTTTCGGCATCATTTATGCTTTCAGGCTGTGATCTGGATCCCGTACCTGAACTTACGGAAGGTGAGAGAGACCAGGTAGCCGAATATGCGGTAGGTATGCTTATGAAGTATGACCTTCACCATAAGACCAGACTTCTTGATGAGAAGGAGCTGGAGGTCGAACTTGAAAGACTCAGAACTCTTGCAGACAACAAGGTCAATGCCGAAGTTTATGCAAGAAGAAACAAGGAAGCAACGAAGCAGGAAAGAGAACAGAAGAAGCAGGATCTCGAGAATACCCCTACGGTTGATTCATCAGGAAGAACAACTGCTCCGGAATATATAGAAGATTTCCTTGGACTTGACGGATTCAGTTTCAGATATGCCGGATTTGAAATTCATCCGGATTACTATCCTGAGAGCGGTGAGAATCTTTATTTCTCAGTGCCGGCGGCAGATGGCAAAGACATAATGGTATTAAACTTTGTCGTAACCAACACATCCGGCGAGACTATGAATCTTGATATGCCTTCAACCAATGCATCCTTTATCGTTAAGATAAACGGAGAGAAGACAAAGTTCGCAGAGCTGTCACTTCTTGATAATGATCTGGCCATGTGCAACACTACTTTAGCCGGCGGTGAATCCAAGACAATGGTTCTCCTGGTACAAGTTGACGAAGATTTATCGGCCAATATCACATCTGTAGAGGTTTCAATACAAAGTGATTCAAAAATTGCGACAATTCAGATGAATTAGTTTCGTAATTTGTCATTTTGAACACACAATTAAAACATCTC
>JAGACI010000272.1 GCA_017614185.1 Lachnospiraceae bacterium
ATTGCGGAAAGCTGTGCTTTATTTTTGTCATAAAAAATAAAACAGGGCTTTTCAAGTTTTTCCGCATAGCACAACTCGTACCCCACTCCGAGAGAGGGGCACGAGCATTCGCCAATCAGTATATCGCATTCTTTAAGCCAGGCTGTATCCTGGTCATAAATGAGAGAGTCTTTATCGCGACCTCTCTCAAGGAGACTTAGTGACAAGTCTCCGATGTGCTCTGTAAGCACAGTGTCTGTTTTTTTGATATAAGCAATTATCCTTTGGTAGAGGTTCGCGTCAATGCGACCGCCTCTTATGGATCCTGCAAAATAAACCTTTTTGTTCATCAAAACTCCCCTTGGAAGATGTTAGACTCTGTTGATAACAAGGTCACCGAATGATACGGAACCTTCGATAATGCACAGTACGGAATTCTCATCTGCAGCAGCTGATACGCCTCTGTCATTGCAGTCACCGAGTGTAACGGAAACTCGGTTCTCAATTTTCCACTCCTTGGGGATATAAAGCTGCATCTCACCGAAGGATACGCTGCAGTCGATGTTAACCTTTTTGCTTGGAACATGAACATCGTTAAAGAAAACGGATAATTCACCAAACTGTGATTCAAGGGATGCACCCCTAAAGTCATCGGAAGTGATATATTTGGTGGATGAACCGAATCTCATGGAGTGATTAACCCAGCCGGTACCGTCATCTACAGTAGATGTGGAGCTGTGGTCACAAAAAGTGGATTTGTTATCATCTGAATTATAGGTTACGTGGATATGTCTTTTGTGCTTGGGAAAAAGCTTATCAAACGCAACGGTTAACAAAAGTGCAACTATAAGGACAATCCAGGGTCTGATGGCTGTGATTCCCAAAGGCTCATCGAATACTATTGCGATGATAGCTGCGGGGATAAACAAGCCGGCAAAGTTTAAATCGATAATGCTGTGGAAAATGACTACAAGCATAACGATTGTAATGATGATTCCCCAGGTTCCGACTCCCGCAAAAGAGATGGGAAGGTTAAAAACGTCAAGTTTCCAAAGAACTAAGCAAGCTGCCAAAGCTATAAGTAAAATTCCTGAAATAATATTTTTGGTTCTCTTAGTCATGATTAATATCTCCTCTTTTCTATCTTATCTTAAATAAATCAGTAAGTGTTTAAAATACATGCTGTACATATCAAGCCCTCCATTTTAGGGAGCCAGGCTGTCCTTTAAAGACTTGTAATAACTCCTTGAGCAATAAACAATCTTGAAGGTTCCCTGGAACTCCACCTTGCTGGCGCCTGTGAGGTTCTTCGTTATCGAATAAACCTTGTGGGTGTTAAGTATTGTGGACTTGGATACTCTTGTGAAGTAAGACGGAAGTTTTTCCTCGAGTTCGTAGAGCTTGTACTTGACTTCGAATTCTTCGTTCGCGGTGTGGGCCCTAATTACACCGTCATCGGTTTCGAAGAAAAGCACTTTGCTTATCGGGAAAAAGTACTCGGCGTCTCCTTTAAAGAAACTGATTCCTCCTGCCTGAGAAGTTGCCTCAGTAAGAAGCTTCTGGATTCCTACCACCGTACTGTCAACCTCGGCGCATTTAATTGTTACTTCGCATTCTGAAATGCTTTCGTCGATTTCAATTTTGACCTTGAAGTTGTTCATGCTTGTATTATACATGTCTCATCCCCTAAAAAAAGGCTTTTCCGGTAAGAGGTAAGAAAATAGAACCAAGAGGTAATAATTGTATGTATGAGATGCTATTTCTCCACGTAATCGCAGAGTGCATCGAGTGCTTCAAAGTAATCCGGGAAGGTTTTGTTGACGCATTCGGGGTTGTCGATTATGATTCCGTCCTGCCTTAATCCCATGAGGGAAAAAGCCATAGCCATACGGTGATCGTCATAGGTATCGACAACACCGGGGGTTATGGGTCCGGGGTAAACATTTATAGAATCTTCGGTAGATTCCGTTTTGATCCCGCGCTTTGTAAGTTCTGTCACGATGGCGTTAAGTCTGTCGGATTCCTTATATTTAAGGGAATCAAGCCCGGTAATCATGGTGGGCTTATCGGCGAAGCAGGCAATAACGGCCATGGTCATCGCCTGATCGGGGCAATCATCCATATCGATAGTAATACCCTTTATGACTTTGTCTGAAGGGGGATAGAGAACCAAAGTTCCATTCTCCATATTCATTTCGCATCCCATTTGACAAAGCATCTTAATAAAGCCAAAGTCACTCTGAATTGAAGACTCGCCGACACCTTTAACGCATGAGGGAACTCCGAGAAGAGGACACATGGAATAAACGTACGCTGCCGATGACATATCGGGCTCGATATCGTAGACTCTTCCTTTATATGAGCCGCCTTTGATTGTGACGCAGTCACTTTCGTAAAGGGGTTTTAGTCCGAAACTTTCCATTACTTCAACAGACATATCTACATAACTTAAACTGTGTTTGCCTGCCATCTTGACTTTGAATCCGTCAGGCAAAAGAGGAGCTGCAAGGATAAGACCCGATAAAAACTGACTGCTTTTTGTAATATCAACGGTTACTTCGTTTACGGATATGTTTTTACCGATTCCTTTAACTGTATAAGGAAGGGAGTTTTCTTTTCCTTCAAAAATAAACTCGGCTCCGACTGCTTTCAGAGCATTGATCAAATCCCCCATGGGACGCTTTCTCATCTGCTCTGAGGCGTCGATGTGATACTCGCCGTCTGATAAAGCAAGAAGTGTCGTGAGAAATCTTGCAGCGGTACCTGCGCTGTTTACATTTATGGACGCCTTCTTAAGAGGAATCTGTCCGTTTGAACCTTTTACGGTTACGTTCTTTTTATTCTCATCAAGGGTGAGCTTAAAGCCCAAATCCTTAAGGCATGAAAGAAATGCATCGACGTCGTCGCCCTTTGCAAGGCCTTTAAGAGTGCTTTCGCCGTCTGCCAAAGCTGCTGCAAGAAGGGCTCTGTTTGTGATGCTTTTTGACCCCGGCACGGAAATGTTAATGCCAAGGGAGTCTGTTCGTTCCTTAATAATATTGTAGATGGGTCTTACTTTGTACTGACTCATGTTTGCTCCAATCAAAAGTTAATAGGGATTTCTTAAGAAATCGCTGTGAGGGCCTGCCTCGGCAAGGTTCTCAAGTATAGATTCCCTCATTATTGAATTAAGGTTTCCGGCAAGAAGCTCAAGTTCGGTTATCCTGTCGGGCTCGCCTCTTTTTTCATATATATCAGCAAGAAGGAAGTAAGTCTGGCTTACATCGGTTCCTGCCTGAATAGCGAAGTTTAAATACTTTTCGGATAATGCAAGATTATCTGCCTTATATAATAAAACAGCAATCTCCTGAAGTGTTTTAACCATCAATGTGTAATTGTTGTCCCACTCTGTCAAAAGAGGAAGATTAGGTGCACCGTATTTTAACTTAAGTTCGGTGTTTGTAAACTCTGAAAGCCTTACAATCTTGCTCTCTGAAAGAGTTTTAAGGATTTCAGCCTTCTCTTTCATCTCTTCTGTTGCATCGGAAGGAAGCGCAAGTTCATCAAGGGGGATTGTCACAAAGTTTAAATCCGCAAGACTTTTACGTCTAGTGGCGTTTGCTTCGGCTTCTCTCTCCCAGAAATCTTTTATGAACTTATCATCTTTTTTGTGTGCTTTTTTTATCTCGTATGCAATCCATACAACAAACACAAGAACGCTTGCCAAAAGGGGGAATTTCATATATAATTCCTTTCAGTTACCTATTGATAAGTAACAGTTTTTGGAGTAGAATATGTTCAATTTTCACAGTAAAAAATCAAAGAGAATTGTATCGGGAGTAATCATCGCATTTTTGGTACTTGCAATGGTAATTCCCATGCTTCTTTACTATACCTAAATCATAGTAACATAATTACAATTACACGGAAAGTAGAGAGTGCCATGAGAATCGGGAAAATCTCAGAGAATACGTTGAAACGATCCGTTCTTAAAAATATATATTCGACTGGTGACAGATTGGTACACGGTGCAAGTCTTAGGGACAATTGCGCCGTTTTTTCATATGCCGGAGATTTTACTGTGACAAGCACTCATCAGGTGCTTTTAAATGACCCTAAGGAGGAGGTAAGATTCTCCATTTTACGTGGGGTAAATAACCTCTGTTCGCAGGGTGCTGCTCCCGATGCGGTTCAGATAGCGATTCTTTTACCGGAGAGCATGGAAGAGACAGAGCTTAAAGGTATTATGAGCGCGGCAAAAGATGCGGCATGCGAATTTGGCGTATCGATTTCCGGAGGAAGCACGAAGACAGACAAAAGAGTAAATGTACCCGTTATATCGGTTACTGCCATAGGCCACAGGAAAGAAAAGGATCTGCCTGAGGTTAAGGCCGGCTGGGATATACTTTTGACAAGACCCATAGCACTTGCGGGTACAGCTATACTTGCACGCGAGAAGGAAGAGGAGTTAAAGAGCAGATACCCCTTAAGATATATTGAGGAGGCGAAGCTTTTCGACGAACGAGCGGCACTTCTTCCTGAGGCCGCCACCGCCATGAAGTCCTTCCCTTGCAGGATGTTCAGCGTTTCCGAAGGAGGAATCTTCGGATGCCTTTGGGAAGCGGCACGAATTGCCGGGGCAGGACTGGAAATTGAATTAAAAAAGATACCGATTCGCCAGGAAACGGTCGAAATCTGTGACTTTCTGGGAATTAATCCCTATGAGCTTATGTCTGACGGAAGCATGCTTGTAATGACTCCCGACGCAGAAAGTTATATTCAGGAATTGTCTAAGGAAGGATTGGATGCGATAATTATTGGTAAGACCCAGGCGAATAACGATAAGGTAATAAGAAACGACGACGAGATCCGCTATATAGACAAACCCGCTGCGGACTCGATTTATACCATACTTAATAAGTAAAGGAGAATCGAAAAATGAGAGAAGAGTTATTAAGAGTCATTGAGAAAAACAGCCGTATCGATTTAAAGGAACTTGCTGTTATTCTCGGAGTTGAAGAAATAGATGTAGTTAACGAGCTTGCAACCTTGGAGAGTGAAGGAATCATCTGTGGATATCACACAATGATTAACTGGGAAAAGACAAGCCTTGAGAAGGTTGGTGCACTTATCGAGGTTAAGGTTACTCCTCAGAGAGGCCAGGGCTTTGACACAATGGCAGAGAGAATCTACAACTATCCTGAGGTAGATGCAGTTTACCTTCTTTCAGGCGGTTACGATCTTCTCATAATCATTGAAGGCAAGACAATCAAGGAAGTGGCTTCATTCGTATCCGATAAGTTATCAACACTTGATAACGTGCTTAGCACAGCTACACACTTTATCCTTAAGAAATACAAAGAGCACGGAACAATATTCAAAAAGAAAACAGCTGACGAAAGAGAGAGGATTACATTATGAGAAATATGTTATCCGACCAGGTTGTCGGCTTGAAGCCTTCGGGCATAAGAAAGTTTTTTGACATAGTAAGCGAAATGAAGGATGCCATTTCACTCGGTGTCGGTGAACCTGACTTTGATACTCCATGGCATATCAGAGACGAGGGTATCTACTCACTTGAGAGGGGCAAAACCTTCTATACATCTAACGCAGGTCTTAAGGAATTAAGAGAGGAAATCTGCAATTACCTTAAGAGAAGACAGGGACTTGATTACAATCCGCTTAAGGAAGTTTTGGTTACCGTCGGCGGTTCCGAGGCAATCGATATGGGATTAAGAGCAGTCATTAATCCCGGGGATGAAGTCCTGATTCCCCAGCCCAGTTACGTATCATACGAACCCTGTGCAATACTTGCAGGAGCAAAGCCGGTCATCATCGATTTAAAGGCTGAGAATGAGTTTCGACTTACAGCCAAAGAGCTTGAAGATGCCTGCACTGACAAAACAAAAGTTTTAATTCTCCCCTTCCCCAATAACCCTACGGGAGCAATCATGGAGAAGGCTGATCTGGAAGCAATCGCAAAGGTTATCATCGAGAAGGATTTACTTGTTATGTCCGATGAAATCTATGCAGAGCTTACCTACAAAGGCGAGCATGTTTCCATCGCAACACTTCCCGGAATGAAGGAGAGAACAATCCTTATAAACGGTTTCTCAAAAGCATATGCAATGACAGGCTGGAGACTTGGTTATGCATGCGGTCCGGAAGAGATAATCGCTCAGATGACCAAGATTCACCAGTTTGCAATCATGTGCGCACCTACCACAAGCCAGTATGCCGCTATCGAAGCACTCAAAAACGGCGACGAAGACGTGGCAGAGATGAAGACCGCTTACAATCAGCGCCGCCGTTTCCTTATGAATGCCTTTAAGGAAATGGGGCTTGAATGTTTCGAACCATACGGAGCATTCTACGTATTCCCTTGTATCAAGGAATTTGGCATGACCAGTGAGGAGTTTGCGACAAGATTCCTCGAGGAAGAGAAGGTGGCAGCAGTACCCGGAACCGCTTTCGGTGACAGCGGAGAAGGCTTCCTTCGTATATCCTATGCATATTCCATTGACAACTTAAGAGAAGCAATAGGAAGACTCGACAGATTCGTTAAGAAGCTTAGAGCCGAGAAAGGCAAATAATTCTAACACTTACGAGGATTTATAACATGTCTGACAGGAATAATGTTTTTCCTATGACGAAAATACAGTGGCTCTGGTCCAACATGAAAGGGACCAGAGCGCTTTTCGTCCTTGGAGTTTTCGGAACCGTTGTTTACAACATAATGCAGCTGACGGTTCCTTATTTTTCATCACAGATTGTAGATAACTTTCTAACAGGCGAAAACGCAGCAAGCAACCTTGCCAATCACAGAGACTGGTTTTACAGACTGATTATCCTTATGATTACCTTCACTGTTTTACGAGTAATCATAGTTTATTTTGACTGTATGGCATATGAGGTTGCTTCGCAGAATGCACTTTATAAGATAAGAAACTTCCTTTATGACAAGATTCAGCGTCAGGATATGAAGTTTTACAGCAAGTACAGAACCGGTGACTTGATGACGAGAGTTACCGGTGACCTTGATGCGGTAAGACATATGGTCGCATGGGTTTCCAGAGTAATAATCGAGTCGTTCGCACTCTACATTGCGACGGCTGTTTATCTCTTTGTCATGAACTGGAAGCTTGCTTTGGCGGTTTTAATCATATCGCCCTTAATCTTTTTCATAATCATAAAGTTCAGGGCCGATATCGCACCAAAGCACAGAGAACTTCGTGAAAAACTTGCGCAGATGAATACCTACGCACAGGAGAATATCTCGGGTAACCGTGTCGTTAAAGCCTTTGCAAAAGAGGATTATGAAATCGAAAAGTTTGATGAGTCAAACACCGATTACAGAGACACCAACAAAGAGACACAGAGAACCTGGCTTAAGTATTATCCCTATATTGAAAGCTGTGCCAATGCACTTGTTGTAATACTGCTTGGCGTAGGATGCATCTTCCTTATTTCGGGAAGCCTTACGATGGGTGAATATGTGGCATTCTCAGGACTTCTTTGGGCGATTGCGAACCCCATGCGTTTAATGGGTAACATCATGAACGAGTTCCAGAGATTCTCTGCCGCATCGACAAAGATTATGGAGATTTACTATTCCGAACCCGAGATTGTCGATAAAGAGGATGCTGTTTCTCATCCCGGACCTTTCGAAGGAAAGATTGAGTTTAGGAATGTCTCCTTTATGTATTCAGACGGAAAACTTCCGGTTTTAAGAGATGTCACATTTACCGCGAACCCCGGTGAAACTGTTGCAATCATGGGTGAGACCGGATGTGGTAAGACATCACTTATTCACCTGATTCCAAGATTCTATGAGCCTACCGAAGGCGAGATCTTAATAGACGGTGTTAATGTTAAGGATTACAAGCTCCACGAGCTTCGTAAAAATATCGGTCTTGCGACTCAGGATGTACTTTTGTATTCAGACTCAATCGAAGGCAACATTGCCTACGGTGTTGAGTATCTGACACCCGAACAGCTTGTGAAATTTGCAAGGTACGCTTCGGCATCTGACTTTATCGCCAAGATGCCTGAAGGTTATGAAACCATTGTCGGCGAGAGAGGTGTAGGTCTTTCCGGCGGACAAAAGCAAAGAATATCACTTGCAAGAGCGCTTGCAATCGAACCTTCGATTCTTATCCTTGACGACACGACTTCGGCTGTCGACATGGAGACAGAGAAAGAAATTCAGCACAGCTTAAGAGAACTGGACTTCAAGTGCACAAAGATTATCATTGCGCAAAGAATTTCGACTACCAAATTTGCGGACAAGATTCTGGTTTTGCAGGATGGCAGAATTACAGAGTCCGGAACGCATGAAGAACTTATTGAAAAGGGCGGCTACTACGCCGAACTTGTAAAACTTCAGACGGGAGGTGATGAATAATGGCAAGAAAGAATACTTACAGAGAAGACGAAACATACGAAGATAACTTTGACATACGACACCTCTTACTGGCAGGCGCATATATCAAGAAGTATTCAAAGGGTATGATCTGGGCGATTCTCTTTAGTGCAATCGCAGGTATTTCTGCTCTTGTTTCACCTATCATCACAAGGAAAGCCTTAGATGAGGCTGTGCCCGCAAAGGATACAAGATATCTTTTTATTCTGGTTGGACTTTTGATTCTGGTTTATGCGGTAAGCGTTGTCTTTATCACAATAAGATCCAAAATCATGGTTAATGTCAGCCAGGATATCATTTACGATATAAGAAAGGACCTTTTTGCACATCTTCAGAAACTTCCTTTCCAGTACTATGACGACAGGCCTCACGGAAAGATTCTTATCCGAGTTGTAAACTACGTTAACTCCGTATCGGATATGCTTTCAAACGGACTTATAAATGTCATCCTTGAGACAATGAACCTTGTCTTCATAATCATTTTCATGTTTATAGTAGACGTTCAGCTTTCTCTGGTAGTACTTATAGGTGTTCCGATTCTGGGCGTATTCATGTTCTGGATTAAGAATAAACAAAGAAAGGCATGGAGAGCGGTTTCCAATAAGAACTCAAACTTAAACGCCTACCTTCAGGAGAATATCGTAGGTGCGAGAATCACCCAGATTTTTGCAAGAGAAGATGAGAACGCAGAGATTTTTGCAGATCTATCCGCAAACTGCAGAAAGACCTGGATGAAGGCCGTAAGCTACACCAACATGGTCTGGCCCGGAATCGATACAATTTCCGTATTCGTAAGAGCAGCCATTTTTATCTGCGGACTTGTACTCTTTGGAGCGGGTAATAAATCCCTTGGTACAATCGTTGCCATTTCAAGCTACGCAAGCAGATTCTGGCAGCCTATCATGAACCTTGGAAATATCTTTAACAACTTTATCAACAACATGGCTTACCTTGAGAGAATCTTCGAGACAATGAGTGAGCCCGTAACGGTTTCCGATGCAGAGGATGCAAAGGAAATGCCTCCTATAAAGGGTGAGATTGAATTTGAAAATGTAAGTTTCAGCTATGAGCCCGGAAAAGAAATCTTGCACAATGTTTCCTTCAAGGTTAAACCCGGCGAGAGCATTGCTCTTGTAGGTCCTACAGGAGCCGGCAAATCAACGATAGTAAACCTTGTATCGAGATTCTATAACGTTGACAGCGGAAGGGTTCTCATTGACGGAGAGGACATCTCAAAGGTAACTCTTAAGTCTCTTCGTTCACAGATGGGAATCATGCTTCAGGACAGCTTCATCTTCTCGGGAACAATAGAGGACAACATTCGTTACGGCAAACTTGACGCCACGAAGGAAGAGATAGAAAGAGCATGTGAGACAGTCTGCGCTGCGGGCTTTATCGAGAGAATGCAGGATGGCTATAAGACCGAAGTCAAGGAGAGAGGCTCACTCTTAAGTCAGGGACAAAAGCAGCTTATCTCTTTTGCAAGAACACTTCTTTCAGACCCTGCGGTTCTGGTTCTTGATGAAGCTACTTCAAGTATCGATGTTCAGACTGAGAAAGCACTTCAGCAGGGCCTTAACGCCATGCTTACGGGAAGAACGTCGTTTATCATTGCCCACAGACTTTCTACTATAAGAAACTGTGATAAAATCATGTATATCTCAAACGGTGGTATCACCGAGTGCGGAACACATGATGAACTTATGGCCAGGAAGGGCGACTATTATCATCTGTATACAGCTCAGATGGAGGATATTGCGTAATGCATATAGTTTTACATCAGCCGGAGATTCCGGCAAACACCGGAAATATTGGAAGGACCTGTGTTGCAACGGGGACTTCCCTTCACCTTATAGAACCCCTGGGATTCAGACTTGATGAAAAGAGCATCAAAAGATCCGGAATGGATTACTGGGAGCATCTGGATGTAACCAGGTACATAAACTACGCGGAGTTTTTGGAAAAACATCCAAACGCCAAGATCTGGTATGCGACCACAAAGGCCAGA
>JAGACI010000273.1 GCA_017614185.1 Lachnospiraceae bacterium
ACTGTTTTTTCACAGCCTTCAAAGATGGGTAAGGGCGTTCTCGTATCACCTACAATCCATGGAAACCTTATCGTCGGTCCTACCGCAATCGATATTGATGATAAGGAAAGCACGGCTACAACAAGAGAGGGTCTTGATGACCTTATTGCCAAAGCCGGAGAAACAGTTAATAACCTTCCGATAAGACAGGTTATCACAAGCTTTGCAGGCCTTCGTGCCCACGAGGCAGGACATGAGTTTATCATTGAGGAGGTTGAAGATGCCAAGCAGTTTATCGACTGCGCCGGAATCGAATCTCCCGGTCTTTCATCTTCACCTGCAATAGGAGAGATGGTTGCAGATATCCTTGTTAAACTTATGAATCTTAAGAAGAAGGATAACTTCATTTCAAAGAGAAAAGGAATCCTTAACCCCGCAACTCTTTCTCTTGAAGAAAGAAATAAACTTATCAAAGAGAACCCCGCATATGGCAATATCATATGCCGTTGTGAGAGTGTCACCGAGGGAGAGATTGTTGAAGCTTTACACAGAATCATCCCCGCAAGAAGCCTTGACGGCGTAAAGAGAAGAACAAGGGCCGGCATGGGAAGATGCCAGGCAGGCTTCTGCTCGCCGAGAACCATGGAGATTATTGAAAGAGAACTTGGTATTCCTCAGGAAGAGATTACAAAGTCAGGCGGCGAATCAAGAATAGTTGTAGGACGTACAAAGGAATAGGGAGGGAGAGTCTATGAAATCAGTTGATGTTTTAATTGTAGGCGGTGGCCCTGCCGGTCTTGCAGCTGCAGCTTCGGCAAGAAAACAGGGAATAGAAAGCATTCTTATCTTAGAAAGAGATAAGGAGCTTGGCGGAATATTAAATCAGTGTATCCATAACGGATTCGGACTTCATACATTCAAGGAAGAACTTACCGGCCCCGAGTATGCCGGAAGATTCATCGATGAAGTTGAAAAGCTTGGCATCGAGTATAAGCTTGGAACCATGGTTATGGATATTACAAAGGATAAAGTGGTTACAGCCATGAACAAAGAGGACGGTATGTTCCAAATTCAGGCCAAATCGATTGTCCTTTGCATGGGTTGTCGTGAGAGATCAAGAGGAGCGTTAAATATCCCGGGATATCGTCCCGCAGGTATTTTCTCCGCAGGAACAGCTCAAAGACTTGTAAACATGGAAGGCTATATGCCCGGTAAAAAAGTAGTAATCCTTGGCTCAGGTGACATCGGCCTTATCATGGCAAGACGTCTTACATTGGAGGGCGCAAAGGTTCAGGTTGTTGCCGAACTTATGCCTTACTCGGGCGGATTAAAGAGAAATATCGTACAGTGTCTTAACGACTTTGATATTCCTCTTAAACTCAGCCATACCGTTGTGGATATAAGAGGTAAGGAGAGACTGGAAGGAATCACTATTGCCGAAGTCGATGGAAAAGGCAAGCCGATTCCCGGAACAGAAGAGGATTACGAGTGTGATACACTTCTCCTTTCCGTCGGACTTATTCCTGAGAACGAGCTTTCAAGAAATGCGGGAGTAGAGATGGATCCCGTCACAAGCGGTCCTGTTGTTAACGAGAGTCTTGAGACAAGCATTCCCGGTGTTTTTGCCGCAGGAAATGTACTTCATGTTCATGACCTTGTTGACTATGTATCAGAGGAAGCAACCAAGGCCGGTGCGAACGCTGCAAAGTTTGTAAAAGGTGAGCTTAACGGTAAAGGCAAAAACATAAAGATTAACGCGGTTGACGGAGCCCGCTATACGGTTCCCAGACATATCTGCGTTGAAAATATGGAAGATATCTTAACCGTAAGATTCCGTGTCGGAGCCGTATTTAAAGATTCATTCATAAGCGTTTATCTTAACGATGAAAGAGTTCAGCACAGAAAGAAAAACGTAATGGCACCCGGTGAGATGGAACAGGTTATTCTTAAAAAGGATCAGCTGGCTTCATATCCTGATCTTGAATCCATCACCGTGAAAATTGAAAAGGAGTGATAAAGCCATGGAGAAAAGAGAATTAACATGCATTGGCTGTCCTCTTGGCTGTCAGGTTACTGTTGAACTTGAGAACGGCGAGATTAAAAGTATTACGGGAAATACCTGCGAGAGAGGAAGAATCTACGCAGAAAAAGAAGTTACCAATCCTACAAGAATTGTAACTTCAACTGTAAAGGTTTCAGGCGGAGCCAAAGAGTTTACCTCTGTCAAAACCAAAACCGATATTCCAAAGTCAAAGATTTTCGATGTGATGAAGGAGATTAACAAGGCAACTGCCAAGGCTCCGATCGAAATCGGAGACGTTGTAATTGAAAATGTTGCAGGAACAGGCGTAGAAGTAGTTGCAACGAAGGCTGTAAGCCTTTAATATAATAGTCAGGTAGGTATTACCGAGAGGGGAAGTGTTATTGCACTTCCCTTTTTTGTATTTCGGTGATATAATCCATATTTGGCAAAAGAGAGACAAATCACAGAAGGAAGCGATTTAAATGGAAGCAGCTTACAGCGTATTCAGAGATCTGGCGCTTATCGTTATATTTGCAAAGACGTTTGGACTCATAGCAAGAAAATGCAAGATGCCTCAGGTAGTAGGAGAGATTCTTGCGGGATTACTTATAGGTCCCTGTATCTTAAACTGGGTTCAGCTTACAGATTATATTTCAAAAACTGCAGAGATCGGTGTTGTACTTTTAATGTTTGGTACCGGACTTGGCACCAACCTTCAGGATTTAAAGAAGGCCGGAATTAAGGCATTTGTTATTGCATGTGCGGGAGTATTCGTACCTCTTATCGGAGGTACAATTCTTTATTCATGCTTTTACGGATTTTCAGCAATCGGAACACCTCACTTTTATAAGGCATTATTTATAGGAACAATCATGACCGCAACAAGTGTTTCAATTACTGTTGCAACCCTGCAGGAACTTGGCAAAATA
>JAGACI010000274.1 GCA_017614185.1 Lachnospiraceae bacterium
GATTACCGCTTTATGGGTAAAATCAAGATAACCACCGACGTTGAAGAAGAGGCGATGGATAAACCGATGATCAGGTTTTTCTTACAGCCTCTGGTTGAGAATTCAGTATTCCACGGCCTTGAAAGCAAGATTGATGACGGAAGAGTAAATGTCACGATAAAGACCCTGGACGGAAGGCTTCAGATGGTTGTCGAGGATGACGGTACCGGAATGGATGAGGAAACCCTGGCGAATCTTAAGGATGAGATTAATAATCCCAGGGAAAACAGCGGTATCGGATTATCGAATATAGTACAGCGCTTAAAACTTTTCTACGGTGATGACTATACCATTGACGCCGAGAGTACATTAAACGTCGGCACGACAATAAGAATTTCCGTGCCGGAGCATATGAGGGAAGAATAAAGAGGATAAGAGTCTTTTTACCTTGGGGGATACAGAAATGTTAAATGTCTATATTGCAGACGATGAGGTCTGGATTACATTAGGCCTTAAGAAGCTTTTGGAGAAATTGAATATGGATGTCTACGTGGTGGGAACGGCCAACAACGGTCTTACCGCCAAGGAAGAGATTGGGCTTTTCAAGCCGGATATCGTTTTTACGGACATCAGAATGCCGGGGCTTACGGGACTTGAACTCTTGCAGGCAATTCCTGAAGTTTCACCCGATTCAAAAGTTGTAATTATATCCGGATATGCAGAGTTTGACTATGCGAGGGAAGCAATCAAGCACCATGCCGTCGACTATCTCTTAAAGCCCATTAAGGAAGAGGACCTTGCGAGGGTTATGAATCTGATTGTCAATAAGAAGGAAGGGGAGGACGATGAAGTATCGGACAGCGCTCCCACTTATGACAAGATGATAGACAATGTCGTATCGGAGATAAGAGAGCACTATATGGAAGACATCTCCCTTACTTCACTTGCATCGAAATATAACGTAAGCATGGGCCGCTTAAGCGAGATGATCAAAGAGAATCTCCACGTAAATTTCTCTGATTACATTGCATCCTTAAGGATTCAAAGAGCCAAGGAACTTCTTCGCGATGAGAGTATCTCCATACAGGAAATTGCGGAGATTGTCGGATACAATGACTACTTCTACTTCACCAAGGTATTTAAAAAGGTGGAGGGAATTTCACCAAGCAAATACAGAAAAGAGATGTAATTTGTACAAAACTGACCGCGGATTGACCACAAAACCCGTCAAAACCGCGGTTATTTTTTGCACTTTTTTGGGGCAAGAGGAAAATTTTACCAAATCACCGAAATATTTACATGTTTTTTTGGACATAATACCTATAATATGATAGTCGTTAGGAGTACTCAAAACACATCTTGAACTATTAATGGGTATCCGGGGAGAATACGAGTCGACGGGCTCTTAATCACGGAGAGGGATTTTATTAGGAGGTATGAATTTTTTATGAAAAAGAAACTTGTAAGTTTAGTGCTTAGCTTGTTGATGGTTGGATCAACACTTGCAGGTTGTGGAGCAGACGCATCTACAAAGACTGATTCTGCACCCGCAGCTACCACAGAGACAAAGACAGAAACCAAGACAGAAGATACCGCGGCAGCTACAGAGACAGCAGCTCCTGCAACCGCTGACGGCGACATTAAGATTGGTGTTTCAATTTGGAGTTCAACCGATGTACTCGGTTCACAGTGTAAGATGATTCTTGACGAAGCAGCAGATGCTCTCGGCGTTCAGGTTCAGTATGTTGACCAGGGACACGTTTCCGAGAAGGTTACAGCTTCTGTAGAGCAGCTTTGTGCAGCTGGATGTCAGGGTATCATCATTTGTAACTCATCAGATACAGAGATGGCTTCAGCTATCAAGACCTGTAATGACAACGGCGTTTACCTTGCACAGTTCTTCCGTATTATCAGCCAGGAAAACAGCGCAGATATCTATCAGGCAGCTGTAGATTCTGAGTACTATGTATGTGCAGTTCACGAGAACGAACCCGAAAACGGTGAGAAGCTTGTACAGATCCTTCTTGACAAGGGCGATCGTAACATCGGCCTTATCGGTTGGGAGCAGGGTGATGCTACATGGCTTGGCAGATGGGAAGGTTATAAGGCAGGCGTTGAGAAGTGGAACGCAGCTCATCCCGATGATCAGGCAGTTCTTTCAGAGCCCCAGTACGCAGGCACATCATCAGAAGGTGGTTCAAAGGCAGCAGAAGCTCTTATGAGTGCTAACCCTGACCTTGACGCTTTGATTCCTGCAGGTGGCGGCGGAGATCCTCTTCAGGGCGCAATCGCAGCAGTTGAGCGTGCAGGCAAGACACAGGATATCGACATCGTTTCAACAGACTTCTTACCTGACCTTGGTGAGAGACTTGCAAACGGTTCAATGGCAGGTGAGTCCGGTGGACACTACTGCGATCCTCTCTTCGCATTCATGGCTGTTTACAACGCAATCAAGGGTAACTACACAGGTTTCGGCGGCAAGTTCGAAGACGTTAAGTTCCCTTACCTCTACGTTGCTTCACCTGATGACTACACAGGATATGAGAAGTACTTCGTAGATCAGCTTCCTTACACACCTGACGAGCTTGTTGAAATGTCCAAGCTTGACATGGAAGGACTTAAGAATGCAGCAGCATCACTTTCAATCGAGGATGCAGCAGCAAGATCCGGTAAATAATATTGATATATCCCGGGGCCGGTATCGCCAGACGGTACCGACCCCGAATTTACGTTTACAAACCTGACTCGTCAGGTCCTATGAGGTGAATTGGTATGAATGCATCAACAAAAACGGCCGAGAAAAAGCTGTCAGGTCAGTTAAAAGGCTATCTGCTGCTTTTTATCATGGTCATTATTTCATGGGGTATCTTTAAGATTATTACCCCCGATAATTTCGGCTCGGCCAAGAATCTGCTGAGCTACTTCGAGGCATCACTGTTAGCAGCAGTGGGCGCTGTAGGTTTTTATTTTGTAATGGTTATGGGAATGTTCGACTTCTCCATAGGCGCCAACATCATGCTATCTGCGATTGTCGGATGCGTTTTCGCAAATCGTTTCGGACTTGGCTATGTGGGTCTCATTGTGGGAGCAATCTTAACCGGCGCTCTGGTTGGTTTATTAAACGGAACGTTCTACGTTAAGCTTCGAATTCCTTCAATGATTGTTACAACAGGCCTTGCTCTAATTTACGAGTCGATTGCGAACTATATCGCAGGCGGTGTAGAGCAGACCCTTCCTTCAGATTTAAGAGCTTTCGGACAGATGCCCGGAAACCTTATTCTGGCAGTTATCGCCTTTGCGGTAGCCTATCTTTTACTCAATTACCCAAAGATAGGTACATATACCTATGCTATCGGAAGTAATGAGTTTGTTGCCAAGAACATGGGTATTAAGGTTAATCGTTACAAGATTTTGGCATTCATTATAAGCGGTGCCTTCCTTGGGGTAATGGCAGTGTTGACCATAAGTTATGGCTCCTCAATGGTCGCTGTTACAGGCATGGCTTCAATGAGCCGAAATTTCGTGCCGACAATGGGCTGTTTCTTTGGCCTGGCATTTAAGAAATACGGTATGCCGATTCCGGCAATTATAATCGGTGAATTTGTAATCAACATCATCTTCTTCGGATTTATCGCTCTCGGAGCTCCTAC
>JAGACI010000275.1 GCA_017614185.1 Lachnospiraceae bacterium
GAAGGCCACCCTCTTGAAACATTAAATGTATACAAATATCTGACTTACGGAACAATTACCGAAGACAGAATAGCATATATTCCGGAGTTTGAATTAAAGGTACCCGCAGGGGCTATTCCCAAACTCCCTGCATCAATTCCTGCCGTTCATGTCGACAGAAAGAAAAACTCCGAGATATCCGTCAAGTGGAATCAGGACGACATTGACAAGATTGACACCACATCGAGCGGCCGTTTCATGGTTGAAGGCAAAGCCGATAACGGCACGCCTGTAATCTGCGCGGTTACAATCGAGTTCCAAAACTATGTAAAGAATGCAAGTTTTGAAGAAAACGACAGAAGCATGTGGGTTACTACCCCTGAGGGTAGTAATGCATCAGACCCCACGGATTTTCAGGAAAAAGCGGCCGATGCTCATACAGGTGACTTCGCTCTTCACTACTGGTCAGAGAGTGAAATGCAGTTTACCGTAGAGCAGACGGTAACGGGTCTTGAGCCCGGGACCTACGAGGCAAGCGTTTTTTCACAGGGCGGAGACTTTGACGATACCGCTAAACTTACGTTTTACGTGGTTGCTGACGGCGACATGGTCTATGAGAAAGAGATTGTGAACAAGGGCTGGGCCGTATGGCAGAATCCCAAGATTAAAGATATAGAGAGCACATCCGATACGATGGTAATCGGCGTGAGAGTAAAGGGAAATCCCAAAAGCTGGGGAACATTTGATGATTTTGCCCTTTTTAAAACCAAGTAGTTTTAAAACCGGGTAAAACGAATTGAAAATCGGAAGTAAGGAAAGGCATGAAATGAAGAAATACCCTCATCTTAACGACATTTTCATAACGAAGCATTTAAAGGATTCACTGGAAGATATCGAGAGCAACAGAATAACCTCAATCGTTGCCCCGATGGGCTACGGAAAGACTGCATACATCAAATGGTGCATGGATGAAATCAAGAAAAAAGAAAAGAACGCGGTAATCCTTATGCAGGAGATTCTCAACGATAACCCTGAGGATTTCTGGGCTGATCTTCGAAGAATTCTTGCCATCAATGAGGATCTCATTAAGAGAATGGACAAGATTCACTTTCCCAATAACTCCCATGAGGTAAGAATCGTTACGGATATCGTTATGGATACGTGGAAGCTTGATGATGAGCCGGTTTACCTTATTTTTGACAACATGCATTACATGGAGAAGGTGCCGGTTTTAAGCATAATTCTTATTTTGTCCGAAAGACTTCCCGAGAATTTCCACTTCATTATGCTTTCAAGAAACAGGATTTTCTCCGATTCCGAGCTTCTTAGCTGTGGAAATAAGCTCTATCAGCTTGGCACAGAGGATTTCAAGCTTGATGATGATGATCTTAGAGAATATGTGAATTCCTGCGGCCTTGAACTTACCGACGAGGAAATTCATAAGATAAATGAAGAATGTGAGGGATGGGTTTCCCTTATTTATCTTAAATTAAAGGCATACGCCCAAATCGGAAGACTTACCGATGAAGGAATCGACGCCGTTAACCTGATGGAGCAGCTTGTTTTTAAAAAGCTCTCATCCAAAAAGAAAAAGTTCCTTGTGGTTAATGCCCTGACAGAGGAGTTTACCAAGGAACAGGCCAAGTTCATGTTTGAGGATGAGGCCGATGTCGAAGACATTCTTGATTCGCTTGTTGAGGACAATTCCTTCGTATCAAAGAGCCACGATGGCCTGTACAGATATCATGGGATGCTCAAAACCTGTGTTATGGACGCATTTAACGCTCTTTCCTTAAAGGAAAAACAGGAGATATACGCAAGACTCGGAAGGTGGAATCAGGAGAATAAGAAGTTTATCGAGGCTGAGTTGAATTACGAGCAGGCCGCCGATTACGATTCGCTTCTAAGTTGCGTCGAGGAGGATAAGGGAAAAGGCGGCGGCTTTGATCCTTCAAGAAAAGACATGATTGTCCGCTGGGTCAAGAACTGCCCGAAAGAGATTCTTATGAAGCATCCATACGCGCTTTTGTCGTTTATGCTTTCTTTCTTCGTGGCAAGGCGCCTTGATGACATGGACAATGTTTCAAACCTCCTTTCAGAGGCTATGACGCAGAATTCGGCTCTGTCCGAAGAAGAGAAAAACAATATTCACGGCGAGAGAGAACTCCTTGGCGCATTCAGAGCATTTAACGATTATACCGCGATGAATGTGTGCCAGAGAAAAGCACTTACGCTTATGACCAGGACTTCAAGGGTTGTAAACAGAGAGGCAGCATGGACCTTTGGAGCACCTTCCATACTTGGAATGTACCATAGAAAAGTAGGTGAGCTTAAGAAAGAAAGCGAAAGCATCAAGGACGGGCTTGCGGCTTATACACAGCTTACTGACGGACTCGGAAGCGGCGCTGATGCGGTGTACGCAGGAGAGGCTGCTTACCAGTGCGGCAACATGATGGATGCCGAGCTCGAGTACCACGTTGCAATAGCCGCAGCAAAGAGGAAAAAGCAGTACAGCATTATTCTGTCAGCAGAATTTCTGTACTTTAGAATCGCTGTTTTCAGAGGAGATTATGAAGGCTGCCTTGCTACGGCAAACAGGGCCAAGAAACTCCTTAGTGAAATCGGTGACTACGAATTAAGAAACACATATGATCTGATGGAAGCATGGATGATCGGAGAATTCAGAGCACCCAAACCACTATCCGAGTGGGTACTTGAGGATGTTGCGGATATGGCTTATGTCACATATCAGGCCAGACCCCAGTACCTTATTTCCAAAAATGAGTGTCTTCTTGCCAAGGGTGAGTATGCCAAGGTTGCCGCTACAGAGTTTGAATACATACCGTTATTTGAATCCTACAACATGGTAATGCCGCTTCTTTACGAGTATTTACAGCTCGCTGTAGCCCATAATTCCATGGGCCATACAACAGAAGCCAGGGGATTTGTCGTGAAGGCGATGGACCTTGCGATGCCTGACCAGATTATCATGCCTTTCGTTGAGGTTTGTGACTGTATATGTGACAGCATAAGGGTTATGAACCTTGAAGGAGGATACAGAGACTATTCGAGAGCAATTCTTCGCCTGTCCGATGGCTATAGAGAGGCTAAAGAGATAATCTATAATGCATATTATCATCTTAAGGATGAGGCGATTAACCTTACGGATCGTGAATGGGAAGTTGCGAGACTTGCGGCGATGAGATACACCAATAAAGAGATTGCCGAAGAGCTTACTCTTTCCGATTACACTGTAAAAAATCACCTCAAAAATATTTTTGATAAGGTCGGAATCAAGGGAAATGACAAGAATAAAAGGATTATTCTGGCCGAAAAACTGCACATTAATATCTAGGTAGTAATAAATAGCCCCTAAGGGGTCATGACAACTTTTCAAAAACGTATTAGCATGATATCAGTTGAGTTTGACGGGAACAGACTCAACACCCCTTTTGTAAAGTAAAGTCTTGTGTTTGTTATAGTTCGAGGGAGAGATATTTGTAATAAATTAGTGTTCATGTGTTTGTTCTTTGATATACTTTACTTTACTGTGCCTGAAGGAACGCCAGCGATTTCGCTGGCGTTCCTTTGTTATACAAATATTTCTATTCGCTGCTAGGACATAAATAAAGACATACCTTCGAGCTTGCTCGGAGAGGTATGTCTTTTTTTATGTACGTATTCTGCGAAGCAGAAATTTCATCCACATGAAGTAGAGCGATATGCGAAGCATATCATAAAGTGCCGAAGGCACGTGCTCTACGAATGTTGATGGAATAGCAGCGAAGCATCACTTCTTCTCCGGGAACAGCGTCCTGAACCACTTAAGTGAATCTATATACGCTGCATAAACCGAATCATTCTCAAGGTGGTTCATGATCATCACCCTGTCAATTAAAGCCCAGTCGGCAATTTCATATCCGTGTATGAAGTCCATAACAGGAGCAAATGAACCTGCACCGTCAACCAAAGCATCTCTTACGTCCTTTGATACGTGGAGCATCTCCAAAGCATCCTTCATGGGCTTGTCGAGGATAATATCGATGATGGAGAAAAGACCCATCATGAAAAGTTCCTGGGACTGAGCACCAAGTTCAAAGAGAGGTGCAAGGTTCTCTGCAAACTTTGCACGAAGAAGTGAGGTTCTTGAAATCTCGCTTGGCTTATCGTCACAAAGCTGCTTGGTTACCGCGGTGGTAATCCATTTCTTGAGTTCTCTCTGACCAAGCATTGCTGCCGCATGTCTTATGGAAGTGATTTCCGAGTTAACCGCAATCCTGTTAACAATCTCAAGAAGTGAGATAACAAGAGCGGTATCTCTTCCGATTACATCAGCTGCTTCGGTAAGATCGAAATCGGGTCCGTTTACGATATTTAAAAGCTCGATATAGTTAACCTTCAAAGGAGAAACTTCCGTAGCGCCCTTTGTAATCGGGAGTCTGTAGAAATCACCTTCGTAGAAGGAGTAACCACCGGCCTTCTTAAGCTTCTTAAAGTCGTCCATCGAGTCGACGCCACAGGCAACGAGCTTGATGTTCGGGTACATCTTGGTGAAATAAATCTTGGCATTTCCGATTACAAGCTTTCTGTGATTAAGGAGGATGTAATCCATTAAAAGAAGAATCTGCCTGTAAGGCTCAAAGTCTGCAATTGTAAGCTTTCTGATTGCAAATTTGTAACCTTTGGAACGCAGGTCCTTAATTCTCTTGATAAACTCCTCTTCGGGCTTAACCGAGTTGTCGAGAAGAAGAACGATTCTCTCGGCAGGAGCTTTACAAAGATTCTCAATTCCTGTGAATAAGGAAATATCTGTAACCGGTACGAACACATCGGCGCCGCTTACAAGATTGTTGATTCCAATGCTGTCAATAATGTCGAGACCATTGATGATGCCGGCTCCGTCATTGTACCCGGTTCCCGCAAGTGAAGGGTTCAGGAACAGATTTTTCTTCTGCGAAAAAAGAGAGTATGCCTTAACCGAAATGTTCTCATCAAATAAAGGTATTAAAGTGGCGAGCATAGCCTACCTCCTTTCGGGTATCACAATAATTTTACAATAAAAGAGTGAAAAGTACAATAATTTTCTAAAAACTTAGTGACAAATTATAGCATTGTATCAATAGAGGCTTTCATTATTCTTATTTTTGTGGTAACATAAATCTGTATAATCTCGTGTAAAAACGGGAATAGCCTGAAAAAGGAGGCCATTTTATGCTATCTCACGAAGAATTTCAAAAAATCGGCAAATTATTTCCGGCTGCGTATGGCGTACTCAGGGTAGACGAAGGCAGCGAGGGCGTTACAAGCACATTTGTCTATGCGAACGAACTTCTTTGCGAACACCTTGGCAAATCAGAGAGCGAGATTGAGGGAACCGAGCTCTATGATCTTATTCCCGATGCACCGAAGGAATGGGGAGAATACAATTACAGGGCCGCAATGATAGGCGAAGAGATATCCGATGTTAAGACGAGCGGAAGCGAAGGCGAGTATACCTTATATAAGGTATCCCCGTTTGCTGAAGACGGATACTGCACAATTCTGATTTCAAACTTCCTTGGCTCGAATGTGACCGAGGATGAACTTAAGATAAAAGAAAGTCACAGCAGACTTGACCATGATCTTCTGGCAACAGCCATCAACACGGTTTACCCGATGTGCTTCTTCGGAAACCTCACAAAGAACGAATTCCACATGGTTGACTACGGTGAGAATGTTTTCTCATCAAACAACAATGCGGGAAGCTTCGACGAACTTATCGAGTATACTTCGGCAACAATTCCCGAGGAGGCTGAAAGAGCCAAATTCGTTGAACTTTTCTCAAGACAGGCACTTCTCGATGCTTTCGAGAGAGGTGAATCACTTGTCAAACTTCAGCACAGACAGCAGGACGACCTTGGCAATGTTCACTGGGTCGAGACCAATGTTGTATTTGTAAAAAGCCATCAAAGCGAGGACATCCTTGAGATGACACTCGTTAAAACAATAGACAGAGATAAGGAAAGTGAGTTCCTTTTAAGAGATGCCTTAAAGGATGCAGAGACCGCAAACAAGGCAAAGAGCCAGTTTTTGTCAAACATGTCTCATGACATAAGAACTCCCATGAATGCTATTATCGGTTTTGCCTCAATCGCCGCAAGAAGCATGGACAATCCCGATAAGCTCAAAGACTGCATCAGGAAGATTTCAAAGTCATCCGAAACCCTCCTTTCCATTATCAACGATATCCTCGACATGAGCCGAATCGAGAGCGAGAAGATGGAAGTCGAAGAGAACGTATGCAACATCATAAGCCTTGTAAAAGACATGCATACCTTTATCCAGGGCGAGATGGATGCGAAGAATCTTGAGTTTGACGTTGATACCTCAGGTGTGGTTTCACCCTGGGTTAAGGCCGATACCAAGAAGATTAACAGGATTCTTATGAATCTTTTATCAAACGCAGCAAAATTCACTCCTTCAGGAGGAAAAATAGAACTCACCTGTTCTCAGGTTCCCGGCAACGGCAACGGTTTCGTTTCTACCACATTCAGGGTAAAAGATAACGGAATCGGAATGAGCGAAGAGTTTAAAGAACATATCTTTGAAACCTTCACAAGAGAGAGAAACTCGACCGACAGCGGAATTATAGGAACGGGACTCGGACTTGCCATTACAAAGAGCATGGTTGACATGCTTGGCGGTACGATTAAGGTCGAGAGTACGAAGGATGTAGGCACCGAGTTTATCATCACCATCATCCTTAAGGAAGACAAGACAAGAGAAGAAGCCGTCGTTACAGAAGA
>JAGACI010000276.1 GCA_017614185.1 Lachnospiraceae bacterium
ACAATCAGACGTAAAGTTGGTAAGACCGGTAAGAAGTAGATAAGGAGAGTGTAAAATGGTTAATAAAGAATCAAGACAGAATATTCGTGTTAAAAAGCACGCAAGACTTCGTAACCGTTTTAGCGGCACCGCTGAGAGACCCCGTCTTGCTGTGTTCAGAAGTAATAATCATATGTATGCTCAGATTATCGACGATACCGTAGGCAACACAATCTGTTCAGCTTCAACTGTTGAGAAAGACGTTAAGGCTGAGCTTGAGAAGACCAATAACGTTGATGCAGCAGCATACTTAGGAACTGTTATCGCTAAGAGAGCACTTGAGAAAGGAATCAAAGAGGTTGTATTCGACCGTGGCGGTTTCATTTATCAGGGCAAGGTAGCAGCATTAGCAGATGCAGCCAGAGAAGCTGGCTTACAATTCTAGGAAAGGAAGACATAGATTATGAAACATACTATCATAGATCCTAGCCAGTTAGAGTTAAGCGACAAGGTCGTTACAATCAAGAGAGTTACCAAGACAGTTAAAGGTGGACGTAACATGCGTTTCACAGCTTTAGTTGTAGTAGGTGACGGAGATGGACACGTTGGAGCCGGACTTGGCAAGGCTGTAGAAATTCCCGAAGCTATCCGTAAGGGAAAAGAAGATGCAATGAAGAACATCGTAACAGTAGCATTGGATGAGAACAAATCCATTACTCACGATTACATCGGTAAGTATGGCTCAGCAAACGTATTGTTGAAGAGAGCTCCCGAAGGTACAGGTATCATCGCTGGTGGTCCTGCCCGTGTGGTATGTGAGCTTGTAGGTATCAAGAATATCCGTACAAAGTCACTCGGCTCCAACAATAAGCAGAACGTTGTACTTGCAACAATTGCCGGCTTAAGCGCTTTAAAGACTCCTGAAGAAGTAGCTCGTAACCGTGGTAAATCCGTAGACGAGGTATTGGCTTAATTCCCTCCGGGATTAAGTCGTAGAGAAAGGAGACAGAAAAATGGCTGACAAGAAAATTAAAATTACTTTGGTTAAATCTACCATCGGTGCAGTTCCCAAGCATAAAAAGATTGCCGAGTCCATGGGACTTCGTAAATTAAATAAATCCATTATCGTTCCCGATAATGCTGCATCAAGAGGACAGATTCAGCAGATTCAACATTTAGTAAAAGTTGAAGAAGTATAAGGAGGAGGGCAGACAATGGAATTATCTAACTTAAGACCCGCTGAGGGCTCCAAACACAGCGACAATTTCAGAAGAGGTCGCGGACATGGTTCAGGTAACGGCAAGACTGCCGGTAAGGGCCATAAGGGACAGAAGGCTCGTTCAGGCGCACCCAGAATCGGATTCGAAGGTGGTCAGATGCCTTTGTACAGACGTCTTCCCAAGAGAGGCTTCAAGAACCGTAACACATTAAATATCGTAGCAATTAATTTAGATGCGCTGGAAGCATTCGAGGATGGAGCTACCGTTACAGTTGATACACTCATCGAGAAGGGAATCATCAAGAATCCCCGCGACGGCGTAAAGATACTTGGAAACGGAGAACTTACCAAGAAGCTCAATGTTACTGCAAATGCATTCAGTGCAAATGCAAAAGAGAAGATTGAGGCACTTGGTGGAACAGCTGAGGTAAAGTAAATGCTTACAACACTCAAAAACGCATTCAAGATTAAAGAAATCAGAAATAAAATTCTGTTTACCTTTGCAATGCTTGTTGTAATCCGTATTGGCTCACAGCTGCCCGTGCCCGGTGTAGACAGAAACTATTTCGCAAGCTGGTTTTCAAAGCAGACAGGCGATGCTTTCAACCTTTTTGATGCTTTTACGGGTGGTTCATTCTTAAGTATGTCAATTTTGGCACTTAACATCACACCCTACATCACATCATCAATTATCATGCAGCTCTTAACAATTGCTATTCCTAAGCTTGAGGAGTTGCAGAGAGACGGCGAGGACGGACGTAAGAAAATCGCGTCCATCACCCGTTACGTTACAGTAGGACTTGCCCTTTTACAGGCAGGCGCAATGGCAATCGGTTTTGGCGGAAGCGGACTTCTTGAGAAGTACAACGCACTTAACGTCATCACAGTAATCATTGCTCTTACAGCAGGTTCTGCATTCCTTATGTGGGTTGGTGAGCAGATTACAGAGAACGGAATCGGAAATGGTATTTCCATCGTCCTTGTAATCAACATCATTTCACGTATGCCTCAGGACTTAACAGGACTTTTCAATCAGTTCGTTAAGGGCAAACCTTTTGCATCAGCTACTCTGGCAGCAATCATCATTCTTGCAATTATTATTGCAATGGTATTGTTCATCATCCTTTTGGACAGAGCAGTTCGCAAAATTCCTGTACAGTATGCCAAGAAGGTACAGGGACGTAAGATGGTTGGCGGAAACACATCCAATATTCCTTTAAAGGTTAATACTGCAGGTGTTATCCCCATTATCTTTGCTTCATCAATCATGCAGTTCCCCATCATCATCAGCTCTTTGGTTGGTTATTCGGGAACAGGCACATGGGCAAAGATCCTTGCATTCCTTAACTCAGGCAACTGGTTTAAGTTTACAGAATCAACCTGGTTCTACACATTTGGTTTACTCCTTTATGTAGTATTGGTTATCTTCTTCGCTTACTTCTATACTTCCATTACATTCAATCCTATGGAAGTATCAAACAACATGAAGAAGCAGGGTGGATTTATCCCCGGTATCAGACCCGGTAAGCCCACCAGTGATTACCTTAACAGAATCCTTGGCTACATCATCTTCATCGGTGCTGTAGGACTTACCTTCATCGGTATTGTTCCTTACATCTTCCAGGGATTGTTCGGCGCTTCAGTTTCCTTTGGTGGAACAAGCCTTATCATTATCGTTAGCGTAATCCTTGAGACAATCAATCAGCTTGAGAGCCAGATGCTTGTACGTAACTACAAGGGATTCTTAAACGACTGATAACGCACATATAATGTCTTCCGGAGAGCCTGTCTCTCCGGAGGCTTTGCGCGTTTTAACGGCTATTTAAGTTTTTATATAACGATTCGGCTTTACGGATCTTTACATTAAGGATTTAAAGAGCAACCGGAGGAGTAAAATATGAAAATCATAATGTTGGGTGCACCCGGTGCCGGAAAAGGCACACAGGCAAAGATGATTGCCAAGGAGTACGGAATCCCTCACGTTTCAACAGGTGATATTTTCCGTGCAAACATTAAAGAAGGAACCGAGCTTGGTAAGGAAGCAAAGGGATACATGGACAAAGGTTTACTTGTTCCCGATGAGCTCACAGTTAAGATCCTTCTTGACAGAGTAGCAAAGGATGACTGCAAGAACGGTTATGTGCTTGATGGTTTCCCCCGAACCATTCCCCAGGCAGAAGTTCTTGAGGATGCATTAAATAAGTTAAACGACAAGATTGATTACGCTATAGATGTTAATGTTCCCGATGAGAACATCATCAAGAGAATGAGCGGAAGAAGAGCATGTCTTAAGTGCGGTGCTACATACCACATCGAGCATGTTCCCCCGAAAAAAGAAGGAATCTGTGATGTCTGCGGCGAGCCTCTCGTACTTAGAGACGATGACAAGCCTGAGACAGTAAAGAACAGACTCGATGTTTATCACAAGCAAACACAGCCATTAATTGATTTCTATTCTGAAAGGAATATCCTTAAAACTGTAGACGGTACCGTGGATATGATGGATGTATTCAATGCCATCAAGGGTATTTTAGGTTAAGGAGGTAGTTAGGAAATGTCTGTTTCCATAAAGTCAGCAAGAGAAATTGAGTTAATGAGAGAGTCCTGCAGATTGCTTGCAGAGGTTCACAAAGCACTTGGTGAGATGGTTCGCCCCGGAATTTCCACTCTCGATATTGACAGAGAGGGTGAAAAGCTGATTCGCAATATGGGCTGCATTCCGAACTTCAAAAACTACAACGGATTTCCCGCATCAATTTGCGTATCTGTTAATGATGAAGTCGTGCACGGAATACCTTCCAAGCACAGAATACTTCAGGAAGGCGATATCGTTTCCCTTGATGCAGGCCTTATTTATAAAGGTTACCATTCGGACGCCGCAAGAACTCACGCGGTAGGAAAGATTTCTCCCGAAGCACAGAAGCTTATGGATGTAACAAAGCAGAGCTTCTTCGAGGGAATCAAGTATGCGAAGGCAGGAAATCATCTCTATGATATTTCAAATGCCATAGATGATTACGTAACACCCTTTGGTTACGGAATAGTAAGAGAGCTCGTCGGACACGGAATCGGAACTTCACTTCACGAAGATCCCCAGATTCCAAACTTCCGCCAGAAGAGAAAAGGAATCTTACTGGAGCCCGGAATGACACTTGCGGTTGAGCCCATGATAAATATGGGACGCGCCGATGTGTGCTGGCTCGATGACGACTGGACAGTTGTTACGGAGGACGGTTCTTACTCAGCTCATTATGAGAACACAATTCTCATAACAGAAGGTGAACCCGAAATCCTGACACTCTATTAATATAAGAAGCTAAAGGCAGACAATTATTATCACAGGAGGACTACATGTCAAAATCTGACGTAATTGAAATCGAAGGCGTAGTAGTAGAAAAACTTCCCAATACCATGTTTAAGGTAGAGCTTGAGAACGGACATATCGTTATGGCTCATATCAGTGGTAGACTCAGACAGAACTTTATCCGTATTTTACCCGGTGATAAAGTAACAATGGAACTTTCTCCTTATGACCTTTCCAAGGGAAGAATCATCTGGAGAGATAAATAAATTAGTTCTTGCATTATAGAAACTCGCGTGCTATAATGTAAAACGGTCTTTTTTGAAAGGAGGGTTTAACGTGAAGGTTAGATCATCAGTAAAACCGATTTGCGAGAAGTGCAAAGTTATCAAGCG
>JAGACI010000277.1 GCA_017614185.1 Lachnospiraceae bacterium
AACCTGACAAGGCTGATGACAAAATAGAGGAAAAAGAGCCGGAAAGCGCGCCTACGGAAGAGCCCACAGCCATTCCGACTGAGGTGTCAGCTCCCGAGACAGAAGGAGTAGCCGAGAAGGTTTACCTTACAAAGACAGAAGAGGGCATTGCTGCTTATCAGAGTCTCCTTGGCCAGTCCCAGAAGGAGTCAATCCAGTATAAGGCTCAGCAAATAGATGAACTTCTCGCAAAACTTAAGGGAACAGAGAACAATTATGTTCCCGAGATTGACGGATACTGTGATACAAGCATTGAGGATATTAACGGAAGAAGCGTGTATGTCCTTACCGACAAGAACGGATACGACAGAATAATCATCTATATTCACGGCGGAAGCTTTGTTACAAACGTTACAGCCACGCAGCTTCACTATGCCGATAATCTCGCCAATGATATAAACGCAAAGCTCTATGTACCTATTTATCCATTGGCACCGACTCATACATATGAGGAAACCTATTCCATGCTTACAACTCTTTATGAGGAAGCCCTTAATGAGGGAAAGAGCATAACAATTCTCGGTGATTCCGCAGGCGGCGGAATTGCACTTGGCTTTGTAGAGGAATTAAAGGAAAAGGGAATAAAGCTTCCGGATAAGCTTGCCCTTATATCCCCTTTGGTTGACATCACAAGTACCAATGAGGAAACCTATTCCTATGAAGCGGGCGATCCTCTGGTTACAAGATATGAAATTATCATGTGTGGTTTGGCCTGGGCAGGCAGTACAGATGTGTACGACTATCACGTAAGCCCGATTTACGGAGATTTGACAGGAATGCCAAAGACTCTGGTTATCACCGGAACCAACGAACTTCTTTATAAAGATATAGAGAAGTTCTATAACATAATGGAAGATAACAAGCAGGATATTAAGCTTGTAATAGGTGACGGGTTATTCCATGTTTTCCCGTTTTACCCCATACCTGAAAGTGATGAAGCCTCGGGTATACTTCGAAACTTCATCACTCAGTAGTTTAGATTATGAACTTAAGCTTTTCGTCGCAAAGTGTGACGATAATCTCATCAGCATTGGTTGTCACTTCTCCGTCGGTGTGAACCCAAAGAGGGGTGCCAACCTTTATTCTTGCCTTTTTGGCCTTGTAAGGCGCTATTCCTTTGATTGAGAAGTGCGTTCCCTTGGCTGCTTTCGGAAGTGCCATCATGAAAGTCGGAATGGAGATTGCGCCAACGGTACAAAGGTCCAGAACGCCGTCTGTATAATCCGCATCGGGACAGAATTTAAATCCACCGCCCTCGAATTTGTGATTCATAAATGAAATAAAGAATATCTTGTCAAAAGTAATGGGTGTCTCGGCATCATCGAGCCAAAGCTCACAAGGTGATTTCGGCGCACTGAATACCTGTTTGATTCCGATTCCGCCGTATGTAAGTTTGCCAAGACCTATCTTATTTAAAGCATCCTTCATCTTCGAATGCATTGCTTCCTCGCAGATTGCTGCGTCAAATCCGATTCCGGCAGATACCGAGAAACGTCTTGAACCAAACTTTGCCTCAAGTTCGGGATCGGCATAGTGAAGGAGGCCGATATCCATATTTATAAGATTCTCTCTGTTGATGAATCTCTTTATAGCTTCCGAAGGATTAAAGGCCGCATTAAGGTCTCTTGCAAGGTCGTTGCTTGAGCCTGTGGGAAGATAGCAAAGAAGGAACTTGCTTAACGGGTTCATGCCCTGCAGCGCTTCGTTGACGGTTCCGTCGCCGCCTAGAAGAATGACTTTTACTTCCTCTTCATCGAGTGCGGAAAGCTCTTTCATGTGATTAATGATGTCTCCGCCTTTTTCAGAAAAATAGACTTCATATTCAACGTTGTTTTTCTTAAGTTCCGGTTCAACCTCGTTCCAAAGGGAAAGTCCTTTTCCTGAACAGGAGGACGGATTGACTGTGACGTGATACATAGCGGTTACCCCCATAAAAATCTCTGCTCTTAAAGTTTACCATATTAAAGGTGAAAGTAGTAAAAAAGTTTGCTTTATGCAGATATAGATGATATAATCCAACTTAGTTTCGCACATTACAGTGCCACTTTGATAAAGTACAGGAGGACATCAGATGTATTCTTTGGATGAAGTTAAAAAGATTGATCCGGAAATCGCGCAGGCGATAGTTGATGAGCAGGAGAGACAGAACAGTCACATTGAGCTTATCGCTTCCGAGAACTGGGTAAGCAAGGCCGTTATGGCAGCAATGGGAAGCCCCCTTACAAATAAATATGCGGAAGGTTATCCCGGAAAACGTTACTATGGTGGATGTGACTGCGTAGACGTAGTTGAGAACCTTGCCATTGAAAGAGCCAAAGAATTATTCGGATGTGAATATGCCAACGTTCAGCCCCACTCAGGCGCACAGGCTAACTTTGCAGTGCAGTTTGCAATCTGTGAGCCCGGAGATACCATTATGGGAATGAACCTTGCACATGGCGGACATCTTACACACGGAAGCCCGGTCAATGTATCAGGTAAATATTTCAACATTGTTCCTTACGGTGTAAATGATGACGGCTACATTGATTATGATGAAGTTAGAAGACTTGCCATCGAATCTAAGCCCAAGATGATTATTGCCGGAGCAAGCGCATATGCCAGAGCAATAGATTTCAAGAAGTTCAGAGAGATTGCTGATGAGGTTGGAGCAGTTCTTATGGTTGATATGGCTCACATCGCAGGACTTGTTGCCGCAGGTCTTCACCAGAGCCCCATTCCTTATGCTCATGTAACAACCACCACAACACACAAGACTTTAAGAGGTCCCAGAGGAGGCCTTATCCTTTCAAGCAATGAAGTTAACGCAAAGTATAACTTCAATAAGGCTGTTTTCCCCGGAATTCAGGGCGGCCCTCTTATGCATGTTATCGCAGGTAAGGCTGTATGCTTTAAGGAAGCTTTGTCAGATGACTTTAAGAAGTACCAGAAAGGCATTGTCGACAACGCACAGGCTCTTTGCGAAGGCCTTAAGAAGAGAGGAATCAAGATTGTATCTAACGGAACCGACAATCACCTTATGCTTGTAGACCTTACAAACTTTGGCCTTACAGGTAAGGCAATTGAGAAACTCCTTGATGAGGCTCATATCACAGCCAACAAGAATACAATTCCCAATGATCCTCAGTCACCTTTTGTTACAAGCGGTATCCGTCTCGGAACTCCCGCTGTTACAAGCCGTGGAATGAACACAGAGGATATGGATCAGATCGCGGAAGCAATCGCACTCGTTATCAAAGGTGGCGAGGAGAAGGTTCCCGAGGCAAGAGCTATCGTTCAGAAGCTTACAGACAAGTATCCTTTGATCTAATTCGTATAAAAATACAGATTTATGGTAAAACCGCCCAAAAACACTTGGGCGGTTTTTTGCATTTTATCCAAATTCCCTATTGTCTTGTCAGTGGGCACATGATACAATATCTCTCGGTAATGGACAAGTGTGCGCCTGAGAGAAACACACAAAGACAAGTGTTCGCACTTGAGAGACGGGAGAATAAGTAAATGACAGAGTCCACGCAATATTATATTATCAAAAAGAAAGCCGTTCCCGAGGTGCTTCTTAAAGTTGTGGAAGCAAAGAGGCTTCTTGATACCGAAAAGGTACTTACCGTTCAGGATGCGGTCGAAGAGGTGGGCTTAAGCCGAAGCTCTTTTTACAAATATAAAGATGATATAATGCCCTTCCATGATGACACACAGGGCAGAACCATTACACTTACATTCCAGATGGACGATATTCCGGGACTTTTGTCCGATGTCCTTAAACTTATAGCTCAGTACAAGGCCAATATCCTTACAATCCACCAGAGTATTCCGATTGGGGGAATTGCTTCCCTAAGCATAAGCGTACAGGTGTTAAAGGATACGGGTGATGTCTCCGAGATGATTGAGAACATGGAGAACTTCTCGGGAGTTCACCACGTAAAGATTTTAGCGAAAGAATAATTATTTATATAAAGGATGGAAAGTTTTATGAAGCAAGTTGCAGTATTAGGCTACGGCACCGTAGGCAGCGGAGTTGTTGAGGTTATTGACCGTAACAGCGCCATAATCGAGAAGAGAGTAGGGGAGAAACTTAACGTTAAGTACATTCTCGATTTGAGAGATTTCCCCGGTGACCCTAATGAGAGTAAGGTTGTACATGATGTAAACATTATTCTTGATGATCCCGAGGTAGAGATTATCTGCGAAACCATGGGCGGTAACGAGCCTGCATATACTTTTTCAAAGAATGCACTTTTAAAAGGAAAAAGCGTATGTACTTCCAACAAAGAGCTTGTGGCTAATCACGGCCCCGAGCTTTTAAGAATCGCAAAAGAGAACAATTGCAATTATCTCTTCGAGGCAAGCGTTGGCGGCGGTATTCCCGTCATCAGAACAATCAACGAGGCGCTTACTGCTGAGGTTATTGATAAGATTACAGGTATATTAAACGGAACCACAAACTATATCCTTACCAAGATGGACAGAGAGGGTGCTAACTTTGATGACGTTTTAAAGAAGGCACAGGAGCTTGGCTATGCCGAGAAGAACCCCGAAGCAGACATTGAAGGATACGATCCCTGCCGTAAGATTGCAATTCTTTCATCCCTTATGACAGGCCATTACGTACACTTTGAGGATATCTACACAGAGGGAATTACCAAGATTACCTCAGAGGACTTTAAGTATGCCAATGCTTTAAACTGCACAATTAAGCTTCTTGCAATGAGCAAGGCCGAGAACGGTTCCTACTATGCAATGGTAGCTCCTTTCCTTATTGGCAAGGAAACAGCTTTATATAATGTAAATGATGTTTTCAACGCTGTATTCATTCACAGCAACATGCTTGACGATTCCATGTACTACGGACGTGGAGCAGGTAAGCTTGCTACCGCCAGCGCAGTTGTCGGAGACGTAATCGAAGCTGCCAAGAACAAGGGCAAGACACTTCCCATCTTCTGGGATGAAGAGAAGGTTAATCTCCTTGGTATCGAAGAAGTTAACCGCTCATTCCTTGTAAGAGTTAAAAAGAGCGAGTCCGATGAAGCAGCTGTAAAGGCAGTATTTGGCGACGTAGAGTTTGTGAAAGCCGACGGAGTTGAAGGTGAGGTTGCATTCGTAACACCTTTCATGAAGGAAAAAGAGTTTGATGTCAAGCTTTCCAAACTTTCCGGTGTTATCGGAAGAATTCGTTTTGATAAATAATCAGGATAAAGAGGGATATTAAATTGAGTAAAGTAGTAAAATTCGGCGGAAGTTCACTTGCAAGCGCCGAGCAGTTTAAAAAAGTTAAAGACATCATCATGGCTGATAAAGACAGAAGATATGTCGTTCCTTCAGCTCCCGGAAAGCGTTTTTCCAAGGATACAAAGGTAACAGACATGCTTTATCAGTGTTATGGAAAAGCTGAGAAGGGCGAGAATTTTAAAGATAAGCTTGCTGAGATTAAGGCAAGATATGATGAAATCATCGCAGGACTTAAGCTTAATGTGAATCTTGACAAGGAATTTGCCGAGATTGAGAAAAACTTTGCCGCAAAGGCAGGAAGTGATTATGCCGCATCAAGAGGTGAGTTTTTAAACGGAATTCTCATGTCTCATTATCTGGGATATCCTTTCATCGACGCTGCGGATGTAATCTTTTTTGATGAAAACGGAGAGTTTGATGCAGACAAGACTGATGCGGTTTTGAGTGAACGCCTTAAACACGACGAGAGAGCGGTTATTCCCGGATTCTACGGCAGTATGCCTGACGGTTCCGTAAAGACCTTCTCAAGAGGCGGTTCGGATATCACAGGTTCAATTGTATCAAAGGCCGCAAAGGTTGACGTTTATGAGAACTGGACCGATGTTTCGGGATTCCTTATTGCAGATCCCAGAATCATCCCCAATCCTGAAGTAATTGAGATTATCACATACAGAGAGCTCAGAGAGCTTTCATACATGGGTGCAACTGTTCTTCACGAGGATGCGATTTTCCCTGTGCGTAAGATGGGTATTCCCATTAACATCAGAAACACCAATGCTCCCGAGGATAACGGAACATGGATTGTCGGAAGCACAGGCCAGAAGTCCAAGTACATAATCACAGGTGTCGCAGGTAAGAAGGGCTTTTGTGCGGTTAACATCGAGAAAGACATGATGAACTCCGAGATAGGTTTCGGCCGTAAACTTTTACAGGCATTCGAGGAGAACGGAATCTCTTTCGAACATTCACCTTCAGGTATCGATACATTTACCGTATTTGTTCACCAGGATGAGTTCATGGACAAAGAGCAGAAGGTAGTTGCCGGAATTCACAGACTTTGCAATCCCGACACAGTCGAGATTGAAACAGACCTTGCTCTTCTCGCAGTCGTTGGACGTGGTATGAAATCTCAAAGAGGTACAGCGGGACGTATTTTCTCCGCACTTGCACATGCCAACATCAACGTTAAGATGATTGATCAGGGTTCCAGTGAGCTTAATATCATCATCGGTGTAGCCAATTCCGATTTTGAAGCAGCAATAAAGGCAATTTACGATATTTTCGTAGTTTCACAGTTATAATGAAAATTCAAAATGTATAAACAATTTTGAAAAAATAGAAATTATATTCTGTTAATACGAATAAATACAATTAAAATAATAAAAAACTAACGTTATTTTTCGAAAAATGTATTGACAAATTTGTGGACCCCATCTATAATTAAATCATGGAATTCATCCATGCGGATGGTTCTTTATATAGATTATTACAGAAGGAGGTACGGACCACCTAACTACTTAGTGTAGTACCAAAAAGCAACTGTAGTACAACTTTATAGGGAACTAAAAGTGAATGGTAATCAAGTACACCAAGTCGGGTAGCGATTAGAAGAAGCCTAAACATTCGAGAGGAGATTAAACGCTACAGTGCCACGGGGCACAAAGGATGGAAAGATTACAACCCATGATGGAGGGAAGTCCATTGGAAACTGATTTTTAGAAGAGGGCATTGAACGTACGGTTCGGTGCCCTCTTCTAGTGTTGTGAAATAATATAAAATAGTATAGAATAGAAAAAGAATTAAAAGCACAACGAGGATATTATGGAAGACAATACAAACGTAGAACAGGAAAAAAGAGAAGCCAGACATAAACGCCGTAAGAGAAGTGAATTTCTCACATACATGACGGTATTATTGGTCCTGGCTTTGTTAACGGTTGGCGGTATTTTTGCTGCCAAATACTTATATGACGGAAGCGAACAGATAACCAAAGAGCAGGAGGCTGCTTTGGAGGAAATCACGCAGGAGCTTGAGAATAATGAAGAGGAAGTCGTTCTCTCCGAGCCCGAACCTGTGGAGCCTGAACCCGAAGTTCCTACCTTTGATGAGGTCGCAGATTCAATCGTTAATCCTATCATTGAGAGCATGACTCTTGAGGAGAAGGTTGCAGGTCTTTTCATTGTAACTCCCGAGGCTATCACAGGCGTTGACACAGCGACAATGGCCGGAGAGGGAACACAGAAGGCAATCGAGAAGTATCCTGTGGGCGGTATCATTTATTTTTCCAAGAATATTCAAAGCAAGGATCAGCTTACGGAAATGATTAGTAAGACCGCATCCTATTGTAAATATCCGATGTTCTTCGCAGTTGACGAAGAAGGAGGAGATGTTGCACGAATCGCTAACAGCAGTATCGAGGTTGAGAAGGTCGGAACCGCAAAAGAAATCGGTGAGACAGGCGATCCCAACAAAGCATATGTCGCAGG
>JAGACI010000045.1 GCA_017614185.1 Lachnospiraceae bacterium
TCTGACCGCCGGATAAGGTGTTTATATTCTTGTCAAACTCGCTTTTTTCAAAGCCAAGCCCAAGTAATACACCGATAATTTCAGACCTGTATTTATAACCGCCTGCAATGTCAAAAGCATCCGATAACTTGGTGTAACGCTCCATAAGTTCATTAAGAGCGTCTCCGGTTTCGGTATTCATAAGGCCTTCGTATTCACGAAGCTTATGCTCCATGTCTATAAGGTCTTTTTTGACGCTTAAAAGTTCATCGTAGATGGTGTTATCGCTGTTAACGGCATCGTTTTGCTTTAAATAGCCGATAGTTTTACCTTTGGACAGCGTTACAAGGCCCTCATCGGGGGCCATTTCACCAACAATTATACGTAAAAGTGTTGTCTTGCCTGCACCGTTAATGCCGACCAGAGCAACCTTCTCATAGTCTTCTACATGAAAAGAAACGCACTTTAAAATGCGTTCCTCCACAAAGCTCTTACTTATTCCTGAAACATTTAAAATCATAATAATTCCTCAAGGGTTTCTCTGATAGCTTTGATGAAATCCAGTGAGTTAAGAATAGTCGGATTCTTGCACTCGGAAATCGCTGAAAGTGACTTAGTCATTTTACCCCTTTCAACGGTCTTTACGCAAGCATCAAAGAGACAATCTCCGAAATGAACAAGATCAGTCAATCCGTCAAGTTCGCCTCTCTTCTTTAAAGCACCTGCCCAGGCTGCAATAGTTGCAATTGAGTTTGTTGATGTTTCCTCTCCCTTAAGGTGCTTGTAGTAATGACGCTGTACGGTTCCGTGAGCGGCCTCATATTCATAATTGCCATCGGGGCTTACAAGAACTGAAGTCATCATTGATAAATCACCGTAGGCTGTTGCAACCATGTCGCTCATTACATCGCCGTCATAGTTTTTGAGTGCCCAGATGAATCCGCCTTCGCTTCTTATTACTCTTGCAACGGCATCATCGATGAGAGTGTAAAAATACTCTATACCTGCTTTCTCAAACTGTTCTTTGTACTCGTTCTCATAAAGGTCTGCAAAGATGTCTTTAAAAGTATGATCGTATTTCTTTGAAATAGTATCCTTGGTTGAAAACCATAAATCCTGCTTGGTTGCAAGCGCATAGTTAAAGCAGCTCTTTGCAAAGCTGGTAATTGATTTCTCGGTATTATGCTGACCCTGCAATACACCGGGGCCTTTAAACTCGTGAATAAGCTGTCTTGTCTCTTTACCGTTTTCATCGGTAATGACAAGCTCTGCCTTGCAGGCTCCATCAATCTTCATCTCTGAATTCTTATATACATCGCCGTAAGCATGTCTTGCAATTGTAATAGGCTTGGTCCAGTTGCTTACGTAAGGGCGAATTCCTTTGACAAGAATAGGTGTCCTGAATACTGTTCCGTCAAGAATGGATCTGATGGTTCCGTTAGGGCTCTTCCACATCTCCTTAAGGTTATATTCGGTCATTCTTGCCGCATTTGGAGTGATGGTTGCGCACTTGACTGCTACACCGTATTTCTTTGTAGCATTGGCGGAATCTACAGTTACCTTGTCATCTGTGGCATTTCTGTTTTCAAGTCCAAGGTCATAGTACTCACTCTTTAAATCAACAAAGGGTAAGATTAACTCGTCCTTAATCATCTTCCACAGAATTCTTGTCATTTCATCACCGTCCATCTCAACGATGGGGGTGGTCATCTGAATCTTGCTCATATACTCTCCGTTCAATCAATGTTTTCTTCTTTTTGGAAAATCTGAGGAAGGCCGTTTTTCACCATATTTTCATACGCATTAATCATATGCTGATGTGCAAGCTTTTCAGCCGCTTCCTCATCTTTGGCCTTGATGGCTTCCATAATGGCTTCGTGCTCGGAGTTGGAGGCGAGGCCCCTTTCCTTGCTGCTTAAAGTTTTCTTACGTACTCTTAATACGTACTGATGGAAGTCTTTTAAAAGATGCTCAAGCATCTTGGAGTCACAGGCTTCATACATGATGTCATGGAATCTGTTGTCAAGCTCTGCAAGCTGTTCAAGATGGCCTTTCTTTGCGTGGAATTTGGCAAGATAAACATTCTCCTCCATCTCATCCATCTGCTCGGGTGTGATATTCTCACAAGCCCATCTGGCGCATAATCCCTCAAGCCTTGAACGGATCATATAAATGTCTTTTACATCCTTCTCTGTGATTCCTGTTACATAGGCTCCCTTATTGGGTATTATGGATACAAGACCCTCAAGTTCAAGCTGTCTTAAAGCTTCTCTTACCGGAGTTCTGGATACACCCATAGCCTCAGAGATGGAAACCTCTTTAAGCTCCTCGTGTTCCTTGTAAGTTCCGTTAAGAATATCATCACGAATCTTTGAAAATACTCTTCCCCTCAGAGAATATTTATCCGTGACTTCCTGTTTTACATCATAATCGCCCACAATTTACCTCCGTAATAAGTTTATGCAACGCTAAAGTTGAACTCAGGTGCGACTTCTTTAATCTTTTCGAGCATTTCATCGTCCGTCATTACGGTTACACGGCCATTTGCATACTGTTCATCAACCCAGGATTTAAGGAAGTGAACAAACTCGCTGTTCTTATCAACCATCTTGTCTTCGGGAAGATGGAACTTGGTGTTAACCCAATGTGCGATTCCTGCGAGTCCTGATGTGTTTGAAATAGCACAAACAACGGGACGATTTAAAAATTTCTCAGTATCAAAGATATTATAAATCTCCTCGTTTTTCAAGAGGCCGTCTGCGTGAATACCGGCCCTTGTAACGTTGAAGTTCTTACCTACGAAAGGAGTTCTGGGAGGAATCTGATAACCGATTTCCTTCTCATAATACTCTGCAAGCTCTGTGATAACCGAAGTGTCCATTCCGTTAAGGCTGCCCTTAAGCTGTGCATACTCGAATACCATAGCTTCAAGAGGGGTATTACCGGTTCTCTCACCAATACCAAAAAGTGATGTGTTGACTGCTGAACATCCGTATAACCAGGCAGTTGTTGAATTGACAACAGCCTTGTAAAAATCATTGTGTCCGTGCCACTCAA
>JAGACI010000046.1 GCA_017614185.1 Lachnospiraceae bacterium
CTGAGCACGGACTCTGCTTGAAGCCGTAAGGAAAATCTTTACGTTTGCGTTAGGCAAAACTACGGTTCCGATATCTCTTCCGTCCATGATTACATCCGCAGTCTCGGCGAGCTTTTGCTGAAGTTCGACAAGCTTTGCTCTGACCTCTTTGAAAACGCTGCATTTGGAAGCCATGTCGCCCACTTCTTCCTTACGAAGGTTTCCGGTTACATTTTCGCCGTTTAAGTATACCTGCTGTTCACCGTTTTCATACTTTATTGTGATGTCTGCATTTTTGCATTCTGCATTGATAGAAGCCTCATCAGCTGCATCAATCTTTTTGTTTAAAAGGTGAATGCCCATGGCTCTGTACATTGCACCCGTATCGACATAGATAAGTCCTTCTGACTTAGCTATCTTTTTGGCTATTGTGCTTTTGCCTGCACCAGCAGGTCCGTCAATTGCAATACTGTATCCCATATAAACTCCTTTAACATGATTCTCCGGCCAAATGTCCCGTTGACCACGCAATCTGAAGGTTAAATCCTCCTGTCTGCGCATCCACGTCAAGCACCTCACCGGCAAAATACAGATTCTTTATTTTCTTGGCTTCCATGGTGTGCGGATCAATCTCTTTAACATCCACTCCGCCCTGGGTAATAATCGCCTCATTGTAATCCGCCGTCTTATAAACCGTAAGCGGCAGGTTTTTAATCAGTTTGACAAAGGTCAGACGCTCTTCCTTCGTAATCTCGTTGACTTTCTTATCTCCCGGGATTCCGGAAAGCTTAACCATCACAGGTATAAGTTTTGACGGGAAAAGGCCTCCGAGCGCGTTTGAAAACTTCTTGTTCTTGTTTTCGTCAAACTCCCTGATAAGTCTCTTATCAAGAGTCTCCTCATCAAGTGCGGGCTTTAAATCAATCTTTAAATCAGCTTCTCTTCCCTTAAACTTCTTGACATAATAGCAGCTTGCCGTAAGAATAAGCGGGCCGCTTACGCCAAAGTGGGTAAAAAGCATCTCTCCAAAGCCGTCATAAATAAGTTTCACCGTAGCTTTATCGGTAAGTGAAACCGATACGTTTTTAAGGCTTAAGCCCATTAAATCGGCGCACCATTTTTCACGGGTGTTAAGAGCAACAAGTGAAGGTGATGTGGGGACTATTTTAAGGCCGAATTTCTCGGCAAACTTATATCCGTCTCCGGTTGAACCGGTTGATGGATAAGAAAGTCCTCCCGTAGCGATAATAACGCTCTTTGCGCTAAGCTTGGTCTTATCGGAAAGCTTTACTCCGCTTACCCTTTCGTTACCTGCCTCATCTTTATCCGTAAGGATATCAATAACACTTGTATTGTATTTAATCTCTACGCCCTTATCCTTAAGGCCGTTTGTGAAAGCTTTTATGACATCCGAGGAGTGGTCCGATACCGGGAAAACTCTCTCTCCCCTCTCGGTTTTAAGCTTGCATCCAAGCTCCTCTATAAGCTCCATCACATTCACTGCGCTGAATCCGTACACACTGCTGTAAAGGAACTTTTCGTTTGAGATTACGTAGTTAAAAAACTCCGTAACATCACAGGCGTTTGTGACATTGCATCTTCCCTTGCCTGTTATATAGACCTTCTTCCCGGCCTTTTCATTTTTTTCAATAACTACGGTTTTTTTACCGTTAGACGCCGCCGTGTATGCCGCCATCATCCCGGCCGCACCGCATCCTACTACGCAAACATCATAAATCAAGTGGCATCTTCCTTCTTTAGCGGGTAGTTAAGCATTGGTTCCTCATCGATGAAATCAATTTCATCATTTAAGTAAACCTGGTAGTTATTCCATGTCTGCTCAAGCATTGTAAGGCTCTTTTTAACCTCGTTGGGGCACTTTAAGCAAAGTTCAACAACAAGTGCATTGATAAGACTTAAAGGCGCAACAAGAGAGTCAACGATGGAAACCATGTCGCTTCTTGCAAAAAGGTTACAGCTTGAGTAAAGATTCATAGGCGAATGCTGTGAATCCGTGATTGCGATAACTTTGGCGTTCCTGTCGTTGGCGAACTCCATAGCCTTAAGTGTACGCATGGAATATCTGGGGAAACTGATTCCTATGAAAGCATCCTTGGAATCGATTCGAATCATCTGCTCGAATGTTTCGGTAACGCTTGTTGTGTTAAGAAGATAAACGTTACCCCTTATCATGTTCAGATAGAAATGCAGAAAGCTTGCCAAAGGCTCACAGCTTCTGATTCCCATGATATAAACGTTCTTGGCGTTAAGTATAATATCAACTGCCATTGAAAAAGAATCTGTGTCCAGATTTACAATGGTGTCCTGAATCTTCTCAATATCCGCGTTAAGTACGCTTGTCAGAACCTCGGACTGGCTTCTTCCGGCGTATTTTACACCGATTTTCTGAACAGAGTTTAACTGTCCCTTAACCCAGTCTTCGAGAGCTTTCTGAAATTCCGGATAACCGTCGTATCCGATTCCGGCTGCAAATCTAACAACAGTTGATTCACTGATATCAAGCTCGCTTCCGAGCTTAGCGGCTGTCATGAAAACAGCCTGATCATAATGATCTGTGATATATGACGCAATCCTCTTATGGCTTTTGCTCATAGAGGGGTACATCTGCTTAATTCTGGTGATGATGTCTGTATTAATATCCATAAACGAATTTTACAGGCTTCCCATAAAGCCCTTGTAAGCCTCCTCCAAAAGTTTTCCGGTCTCTTCCAAGCTTAAGTCATAGTCTCCCTTTAAGCTCATGCATGCTGCACCGTGAATGAAAATCCACATGCGCATAAACATATCCTGGGGCTTTGCACAGCCAAGAGATTTAGCCTTGTTAATCTCGCCGATTACATTGCCTCCGGTTCCGTTTAAAACTTCATAAAGTGTCTTGCCGACTCCGAGATCTTCAACAAAGAGAAGTCTGAATAAGTTCTTGTGCTCCATGGCAAAAGAAATATAAGCCATTCCGAGATCGACAAACGGTGTGTTACTCTTCTTTGCAAACCCTTTGTAAAACTCTTCAAAATAGGTCGCAGCTTTCCCGTAAACTGCACCCCAGAGTTCTTCCATGTTCTTGTAAAGTCTGAAGATTGGCTGAGTTGAACAGCCGGCCTTAGCTGCAACTTTTCTTGCCGTCACATTTCTGATACCCTCTTCTTCGGCCATTGCGAAGCCGGTATTCAAAATGTCATTGATTGTAATTGATTCTTTTCTGGCCATTTTAACCTCCTGAAATCCCCTGTAGATTTTTCGCTATAACACTTGTTATTTTACAGGAAATTCAGGCTGACCGTCAACCACAAGATATAGTGTCAGAGCGCAAAAAATCGGGGGCATAAGCCCCCGACTTCAAGTGATAAGCTAATCTCTTTCTACGATTGCCGCACAACCCATTCCGCCGCCGACGCAAAGTGTTGCAAGACCCTTCTTGGCATCTCTCTTCTCCATCTCGTGAAGAAGTGTAACAAGAATTCTGGTTCCTGAACATCCTACAGGGTGACCGAGTGCGATTGCACCACCGTTTACATTGAGTTTGTCCATATCGAATCCAAGGTCATGTCCTACTGCAACTGACTGAGCTGCGAATGCCTCGTTTGCCTCGATAAGGTCAAAGTCCTCAATTTTATATCCTGTCTTAGCCATAACCTTTCTTGTGGCTGCAACCGGACCGATACCCATGATTCTGGGCTCTACGCCTGCGAGTTCGCCGCCAATCCATGTACCCATGGGCTTAACGCCAAGCTCCTTAGCCTTCTCTTCGCTCATAACGATGATAGCTGCGGCTGCATCGTTGATACCTGAAGAGTTAGCAGCCGTAACCATGCCGCCGTCGGGCTTGAATGCAGGCTTAAGGCCGCTGATGTTTTCTTTGGTAACGCCCTTTCTGGGGCCTTCATCTGTATCAAAAATGATTGTCTCTTTTTTCTTCTTAACTTCAACGGGAACAATCTCATCCTTGAACTTGCCGTCTGCGATGGCCTTCTCAGCCTTCTGCTGACTCCATGCTGCAAACTCATCAAGCTGATCTCTTGTAAGTCCCCACTGCTCACAGATATTCTCTGCGGTAATTCCCATGTGGTATCCGCCGAATGCATCGGTAAGTGCATCTCTTATCATTGCATCATCCATCTTTGCAGCACCCATTCTGTAACCAAAACGTGCATCATAAAGAAGGTAAGGTGCCTTACTCATGTTCTCCATACCGCCTGCAACGATGATATCCGCATCACCTGAAGCGATAAGCTTTGCTGCAAGGTTTACACAGTGAAGTCCCGAACCGCAAAGAACGTTTATGGTTGTTGCGGGTACTTCAACAGGAATTCCTGCATTGACAGCTGCCTGTCTTGCGGGGTTCTGTCCAAGACCTGCCTGGATAACACATCCCATGTAAACTTCATCAACCTGTTCAGGCTTAATGCCTGCTCTCTTCATTGCCTCTTTTACAACA
>JAGACI010000047.1 GCA_017614185.1 Lachnospiraceae bacterium
ATGCCTAATACTCCTGCACTTGTTGGAGAAGGCTGTACCGGAGTTTGCATCAACGAAGAGATTCTGCCTGAAGATTTGAAAGCGGTTATGGATATCTTAAACTGCTTTGGCAAGGCAGAGCTCGTATCTGAGAGCATGATGGATGCCGTAGTTGCCGTAAGCGGTTCAGCACCTGCTTATGTATTCATGCTTATCGAAGCCATGGCAGACGGTGCCGTTAAGGCAGGTCTTCCAAGAGACAAAGCATATGCCTTTGCCGCACAGACAGTGCTTGGCTCAGCAAAGATGGTACTTGAGACCGGAAAACATCCCGCAGAATTAAAGGATATGGTCTGCTCACCCGGAGGAACCACAATAGAGGCCGTTAAGGTTTTGGAGGAAAGAGGTTTAAGAGCAGCAATCGTAGATGCAATGGATGCCTGTGTAAGGCGCAACAGAGAGCTCTAAAAGTGCCCAAAACTTGACAAAAGTCGAGTTTGGTTGCTATTATACGCTTGTAACAAATTTGTAACTTTTTTCCCATACGGAGGAACTTTATGTTTTCAAAAGGCAAAAGGTTTGCCTTTTGGGTTTTTTTGTGCGTTTTATTATGCCTGATCCCAAAAGCGACAGCCAAAGCCGGATACGGAAGAGTACACTTCGACTCGTTTAGCGGCGGAGTAGGCTCGATAATTGATCCCGGCAAAATACGTGCCGATGATGAGACAACCGAAGCGCTGGCCAGTGTCAAAATGGAAGAGGCCATCGAAGAGGAACAGATTGATCTTGTCATGGCAAATGTACAAAGCGTTTTGAACGTAAGAGAAGAGCCTAACGTAGAGAGCAACAAGCTTGGGCTTTTATATAAGGACTGTGGCGGAACCATTGTTGAAAGAGGAGACGGCTGGACCAAGATTAAGACCGGCAACCTCATCGGATGGTGCAGTAACGATTATCTTTTCTTCGGAGAAGAGGCCAACGAAGTGGCCAACAATGTCGGAACAACTCTTGCCACATGTGAAACCGGCGCTTTCAGACTCAGAACCGAGCCGTCAAACGAAGCGGACACTTTGGGCTTTGTTCCAAGGGGCGAGGAACTTGAAGTAATCGGTATTTCGGAAGATAACTGGGTTTGTCTTGATTACGAGGGACAAAACGGATATATACAGGGTGATGTGCTTTCAATAAGATTCCTTATCGACCACGGTGAGACCATGGACGAGATTAAGGCGAGAGAGAAAGCCGAGAGAGAAGCCAAGAAGGCTCTTATCACCAACTATGGTGCGGCAACTGTAGGAGCTGATGACACAATGCTTCTTGCAGCACTTATCCAGTGTGAGGCCGGCGGTGAGTCATATGAAGGACAGCTTGCCGTAGGTGCTGTAGTTATGAACCGAGTTCGTTCGGGAGCATATCCTGACAACGTATACGGTGTAATCTACGCATCCGGACAGTTCACACCTGCATTAAATGGTAAGGTAGATCAGGTTTACTTATCCGGCAGAATCAGAGAGAGCTGTATTAAGGCCGCAGAGGAGGCAATTGCGGGTAATACAAACGTGGGAGCCGCATGCCACTTCAGACGTGACAACGGAACAAGAGACGGTGTCGTTATCGGTCACCAGGTATTTTTCTAAAATAAAAAAGGATTAGGGGCAGTACAATGAACTTGAAGGGACGTTCGTTTTTAAAACTATTGGATTACACTCCTGAGGAGATTCTTTATCTTTTGGATCTGGCAGCAGACCTTAAAGATAAGAAGAAAAAGGGAGTCGATGTTTCAGACATGCATAAAGGCAAGGCGGTTGCGCTTATTTTTGAAAAAACAAGCACAAGAACCCGCTGCTCTTTTGAGCGCGCCTGCCAGGATTTGGGTGTTTTTACCACATATCTTGATCCCGAGAGTTCACAGATAGGAAAGAAGGAGAGTATGGCCGATACCGCCAGGGTGCTTTCCTGCATGTATGACGGAATCGAGTACAGGGGTTTTGAACAGGTTAAGGTTGAGGAGCTTTCCAAGTACTCAAAGGTTCCCGTATGGAACGGCCTGACCAATGAATTCCACCCCACACAGATGCTTGCAGACCTCCTTACAATAAGAGAGCATTTCGGACGTCTTAAGGGAATTAAACTTACATACATGGGTGATGCCCGCTACAACATGGGCAATTCGCTTATGGTTGCCTGTGCAAAGATGGGAATGCACTTTACCGCCTGCACTTCTAAGGAGTTTTTCCCCGAGAAGGAACTGGTTGATACCTGTAAAAAGATTGCGGATACTACAGGCGGAAGCGTTACTCTTACAGAGGATGTAAACGCAGGTACCAAGGATGTGGACGTAATTTATACCGACGTCTGGGTTTCAATGGGTGAGCCCGTGGAAGCCTGGAAGGAGCGAATTGATAAACTTCTGCCTTATCAGGTTACAAAGAAGGTAATGGAGAATGCGGGAGAAGGCGCAGTGTTTATGCATTGTCTTCCTGCTTACCACGACCTTAACACCGAGGTTGGAAGAGACGTGGAGAAGAAGTTCGGTCTTAAGGAGATTGAAGTTACCAACGAAGTCTTCGAATCGGATGCTTCGATTGTCTTTGAAGAGGCCGAGAACAGATTCCACACCATAAAGGCTGTCATTGCAGCTACATTATAATAAGAAACAGAGATTAAAATGGAAGACGAGAGAGTTGTGCTTTGCGGCGCCAACGCCTACGAGCAGAAATACTATTTTAACGAGACTTTTGATAAAATCCCTCAGTCCATCAAGGACGAGCTTCATGTAATATGTGTTCTTTTTACCGAAGAGGTGGGCGGTATTTTTACCATCGTATTTGAGGAGGACGGAAGCCTTTCACTTGAGACGAGAGCTGAGGAAGATGACATCTACTACGATGAGATAGGAAGCGGACTTCTGGTCGGCAAAATCAGAAGAACCAGACAAGAACTTTTGGAGTCCTTAAGCCTTTACTATCGAATGATAATCTTAAAGGAAGATCCTTCTGAACTTTTGAAGGAGTTGGGTGAGGAATAGTGTTATTTGTAATAGATGTAGGCAATACCAACATTAACTACGGCGTATACGACGGAGAGAAACTGATTGCCAGCTTCAGAATGATGAGCAAGATGCCCAGAACATCTGATGAGTACGGGGTCATGATTCTCGGAATGCTGTATAACAATAAGGTTTCTGCCGATGACATCGACGGAACCATAATTGTAACCGTTGTTCCCAATGTTATGCATGCTCTTACAAGCGCGGTAATCAAGTATATTAAGACTACTCCCGTGATTGTAGGGCCCGGCGTCAAGACAGGCATTAAGATTGTGACCGAGAACCCCAGGGAAATCGGTCCCGACAGAATCGTGGATGCGGTTGCGGCTTACGAGAAATATGGCGGACCTGTTCTTGTTTTGGACTTCGGTACAGCCACAACCTACGATTACATTGCTGCTGACGGTTCTTTTGCCGCAGGAATTACAGCGCCCGGAATCAGAACTGCAGCGAAGGCTTTATGGGAAGATACGGCGAAGCTTCCCGAGATTGAGATTAAGAAGCCCAAGTCCATCCTGGCCCAGGAGACAATTTCTTCCATGCAGGCAGGTCTTGTTTACGGTCAGATCGGACAGACGGAATATATAATAAAGAAGGTAAAAGAGGAAACCGGCATTTCAGAAATGAAGGTAGTCGCAACCGGCGGCCTCGGAAGAATCATTTCTGCTGAGACGGATATGATTGATGTTTACGATCCCGACCTTACACTGGACGGTCTTCGTATTATCTATGAGAAAAATAAAAAGTAGGTATTAATGAGCGGATTACAGATAGGAAACGTTACATTAAAATCGAATATTATATTGGCACCTATGGCAGGAGTAAGCGACCTGCCATTTCGCTTGTTATGCAGCCGACTCGGTGCGGGCATGGTCTGCATGGAGATGGTAAGCGCGAAGGCCATTTACTATAACAATCGAAACACAAACGAGCTTTTGGAGATTCATCCCGATGAGGGAATCGTCTCCTTGCAGCTTTTTGGCTCAGACCCCGAAATTATGGCGTCGCAGGCCGCGCGAATCGAAGAGAGACCTTTTCACATTCTTGATATAAACATGGGATGCCCTGTTCCGAAGGTAGTAGGAAACGGTGAGGGCAGCGCACTTATGAAGGATCCTGTTCTTGCGGGAAAGATTATCGAGGCGGTTTCAAAGGCAATCAAAAAGCCCGTCACCGTCAAGATAAGGAAAGGCTTTGACGATGAGCACATAAATGCCGTGGAGATGGCGCATGTTGCTGAAGAATCGGGAGCGGCGGCTGTGGCTGTTCATGGACGTACGAGGCAGCAGTACTATTCCGGAAAAGCCGACTGGGAGATAATAGCGGCTGTCAAAGACGCAGTCAGAATCCCTGTAATAGGAAACGGAGATGTTACTGACGGACCGTCCGCCCTTAAGATGTTTAATGAAACCGGGTGCGACGGAATAATGGTCGGACGTGCGGCCCAGGGAAATCCATGGATTTTCAGAGAGATAAATCATTATCTTGAAACCGGGGAAACTTTGGAGAGACCGTCCTATGACGAGATGAGGGAGCTTGTAAAGGAACACGCAAGGCTACAGCTTGAGTTTAAGGGAGAGTACACGGGTGTACGCGAGATGAGAAAGCATCTTGCATGGTATACCGCAGGAATGCCGAATTCAGCGGCTTTTCGCAATCGAATAAACCTTGTTGAGACCTATGAAGACCTGTTAAAAGAGGTCGATAACATTTTCGGCGGCGGACGTTGACAGTGACACATAAAATAGTTATAATACGTAAGATATTAGGGGGACTTTACCCTAATAAAGAAATATACAAATGAGAGGTGCCGGGAACACATGGACAAAGCAGAAGAAAAGAAAGTAATGCTCACCTATGAAGGCTTGAAAAAGTACCAGGATGAGCTCCAGGAACTCAAAGTTAACAGACGTCAGGATGTCGCACAGAAGCTTAAAGAAGCCCGTGCACAGGGAGACTTATCTGAGAACGCTGAGTACGATGCAGCCAAGGATGAGCAGAGAGATATAGAGGCAAGAATCGAGGAGATCGAGAAGCTTCTTAAGAACGTAGAAGTTGTCGACGAGGCAGAGGTTGATCTTAACGTAATCAGCTTCGGCTGCAAGGTTAAACTTCACGACGTAGAGTTTAAGGAAGACCTCGAGTACAAGATCGTAGGTTCTTCAGAGGCAGACAGCCTTAAGGGCAAGATTTCAAACGAGAGCCCTGTAGGTAAAGCTTTACTCGGACACAAGGTAGGCGATACCGTTAAGGTTGAGACACAGGCCGGTGTAGTTAAGTTTAAAATTTTGGAGATTCAGAGATCCAATTAGTTTTTTAGAAGAGGAGAGACGTAAAAGTGGCAGAAGAGCAGGTTAAGAACCAGGCCCCCGAGCAGGATATAAATCAGCTGCTCAAGGTAAGAAGACAGAAGCTTGCAGATTTACAGGCAGCAGGCAAGGATCCTTTTAAGATTACAAAATATGATCAGACTCATCATACTTCAGAGGTGAAAGACCTCTATGTCAAGCATGAGGAAGAACTTCTTGCCGGTCGAAAACCTGTTTCCACCGACGGACTTTCCGAAGAGGAAGCAAAGGAAGCAGTCAACAACGATTACAACGAGAGACGCGCTATCATGGACGCTTCACCCATCGAGGTTTCTATTGCAGGCCGTATGATGAGCAAGCGTGTTATGGGTAAGGCTTCCTTCTGTAATGTACAGGATAAGCTTGGTAACATTCAGGTATATGTAGCAAGAGATGCAATCGGCGAAGAGCCTTACGCAGACTTTAAGAAGCTTGATATGGGCGACATTATCGGTGTCAAGGGATATGCATTCCGCACCAAGATGGGCGAGGTTTCAATTCACGCCGAGTCCCTCACACTTCTTTCAAAGTCTCTTCAGATTTTACCTGAGAAGTACCACGGACTTACCAATACAGATTTAAGATATCGTCAGAGATACGTTGACCTCATCATGAATGAGGAAGCTAAGGATACATTCATCAAGCGTTCCAAGATTATTTCTTCTATTCGTCGTTACCTTGACGGACAGGGATTCATGGAAGTTGAGACTCCCATGCTTGTTGCAAACGCAGGCGGTGCTGCAGCTCGTCCTTTCGAGACACACTTCAATGCACTTGATGAGGACTTAAGACTTCGTATTTCACTTGA
>JAGACI010000048.1 GCA_017614185.1 Lachnospiraceae bacterium
AGGGTTTATCCTGAATTCAGCTTTTTCTATTCAATCAGTGGCAGGGCCCAGAGACAATGAAAAAATCAAAAATCGCGAAATTCAATCATATAGCGTACTTTGTAGCGTTGGGGTTGGTTATCATTCTCTTTGTGATTATCGGTACAACTTCAAAGCTTAAAATCTATGACCCTGCGGGGTATGACCGTGAGATAAAAAAGATTTATCCAAAGTATGAACTTGTCGGAAGCGAGACTGCTCCCGCGGGTGTTGTGGAACGCTATACTTTCAAACTCCCGGAAATCAGAAAGGGAAATGACTGCATTTCCTTCTATACGGTTCACCAGAATGTAAACATTTATATTGATCAGATACTTGTGTATTCGCTTTGGGCGCCCGAAGAAAACCTTATCGGCAAGACGCCTGCAAGCAACATTCATTTCTTTGACCTTGGACCTCAGGATACGGGCAAAGAAATGGAGATTGAGGTTATCCCTGTTTACAAGCAGGTAATCGGATGCTCGGTTACATTCAGTATCGGAGATAAAAAGGACATATACGCAAGATACCTTGATAACGATATGTTCAGCCTTATCCTTGGCCTTATTCCGCTCCTTCTTGGCCTTATCTTCCTCGTAATGAGTATCGTTGCGCTAAAAGAGCCGGAGGAAAAAAGGTCGGTATTCATGCTTGGCGTCTTTGCCTTCGAGCTTGGTACCTGGAAGACACTTGATTTGGCGTTGGCTCCGCTTATTTTTGACAATTATCCGATTCTTATTTCATACATCTCGATAATAATGCTTGCGTTTATCGCATACCCGTTCCTCTCGTTTTTGAAGGGCCTTTTAAACAGAGAGTATGCGGTTATCGACTACGCGGGACTGGTATTTAACATATCCTGTTTCCTTCTTGTTCTCATGCAGGCATTCAATATCGTTGATTTCAGAGAAAGCCTGTTAATAAGCCATGTTTTGCTTTGCGCAAGCATATTCATTGTAATCTATCTTCTTTGCAATGAGACGGTGAAGGGCAATACGGAGCCCAGGCTTACTGTTACGGTTCTTGGAATGGCGCTTTGTGCCTTAGGCTTTATCTATGATCTTTTGCAGTACTATGTTGTCAAGCATACAAGCGAAGTTTACACGACACTGTTTTGCTTTGATATCTACATAACCGTCATGGGCGTGGTTCTTGCCTACGATAACCACAAGATGATTCTTGAGGCCAAGAGGCGTGCTGAGGATGCGAACATCGCAAAGAGCCGTTTCCTTTCAAACATGTCCCACGATATCAGAACTCCCATGAATGCCATCGTAGGCTTTACGGGAATTGCTGAAAAATACATGGACGACCCCGAAAGACTTAAAGATTCGCTTCAGAAAATCAGGTCTTCGGGCGATCACCTCTTAAAGCTTATCAACGATGTCCTTGATATGAGTAAAATCGAGAGCGGCAAAATCGCACTCGATGTCGCACCTACAGCCATAAAAGGAGTTGTAGACAACGTTGTAAACATCATGATGTCCCAGATGCAGGATAAGGGCATCGAGTTTATAACAGACATTGAATCTATCGAGCACGAGTTTGTATATACCGACTCATTAAGAGTTAATCAGGTTTTACTTAACCTTCTTGGAAATGCCTATAAGTTCACACCTTCCGGCGGTTACGTAAAACTTACGATTGTTGAACTTCCGTCCGGCGACCCGTCAATGGCCCAGTATGAAATCAGGGTAAAGGATAACGGAATCGGAATGAGCGAGGAATTCAAGAACCACGCTTTCGAGGCTTTCATAAGAGAGCACGATTCACAGGGTGACAACATCCAGGGAACAGGCCTTGGTCTTGCAATCTGTAAGAGCATCGTAGAACTTGCGGGAGGTACAATCCGCGTAGACAGTATCCTCGGCGCAGGAACCGAGTTTATCATTAACATCGGATTCTATATTGCTAACAAGGAGGATATGCCCGAGGAAATCGGTAACGTCGAGAACATCGATTTTGGCGGCAAGAGAGTGCTTCTTGCGGATGACAATCAGCTTAACCGTGAGATTGTAATAGAGATTCTCTCAAGCCTCGATCTCGTTGTTGACAGCGCAGAGGACGGAGATATTGCGGTTGAGAAGGTTAAGAGCGCACCTTCAGGTTACTACAGCGCGGTTCTTATGGATATCCAGATGCCTGTAATGAACGGATATGATGCGGCAAGGAACATAAGGGAGATAGACGACCCTGCGAAGTCGACGATTCCAATCATTGCAATGACCGCAAATGCCTTTGAGGAAGACAAGTTACACGCTTATGAGGCGGGCATGAATGCACACGTTGCAAAGCCTATAAATATCGATGAATTATTAAGAGTTTTAAATACCTATATTAACTGACAATTGCTTGCAAATAGCGCATAAATTCGATATAATCGATATACACACCCTAAAAAGCGTATGCGTTTTAAGGGACACGGAGGAAATATGAACGAAGAAGGCAAAAAAGGCTTGATAGAGGCCGGAGTGGACTTTGACGGCGCGCTTCATCGTTTTTTGAATAATGAGTCCATGTACGAGAAGTTTCTCGTTAAATTTCCGGATGATGTAAACTTTGGAAACATCTTAAGCTTGCAGGAGCAGGGAAAGTATGAAGATATTTTCTCTTTCTCACATACCCTTAAAGGTACTGCAGGCAATTTGGGGCTTGAACCTGTTAGAGTGGTTGCAAGCAGCATTACCGAACTTATAAGAGGTAAGGCACCGGCAGACATCGACAGGGAGGCTGTCGACAGGCAGATTGCCCTTTTAAAAGACGAGTATGCCAAGATGTGCGACGCAATAAGGCGCATTCAGTAAAGATAAGGAGAGCGACGGAGATTATTTCTTCGATGCTTTCCTTTAATGCATTTATGGGGGTTTCTATTCGTGGAAGTTAAGCTTGACAGAATTAATCCCGAAATAGCCGAATATGCGCTCGAGATGATTATCGTTATGAACGGCTCGGGCGAGATTAAGTACGCAAACAAAAAGGCCAAGAGAGAACTCGGCTACGGCAATGAGATTATCGGAGCCCAGATTTACTCGGTTTTCCCGGCGTTTATAGATGCGGAAGGAAATCCCAAGCCGGTAAGAAGCTTAGTTACCGAGGAACCTATCGATATAATGGCATATCGTGCCAACAAGACCTGCTTTCACTCAAGAATTACCTTCTTTGAAAGCCGTGCGGGCGAAGCGTATGTGGTCCTTGGAATGAACACTTCGGAAGAGGAGTTTCTGAAAAAAGAGATTACAAACGCCGGTACCGAGGTTGAGGAAGCCGACAAGGTCAAAACAGAGTTTGTCGCAAACGTAACCCATGAGCTTAGAACTCCCGTAAACGGAATACTCGGAAGCACAAGGGATCTGCTTGCAATGGCGAATGACCCCGAGCAGATTAAAAAGCTTACACTGATTGAGAAAAGCTGCGAAAACATGAATAACATCATAAGCAGCATTCTTGATTTTTCAAAGCTTTCCGCAGGAAAGTTTTTACTTGAAAACAGAGAATTCGACTTCAGAGCGATGGTCGATTACGTAAGGGATTCGCACAGAGGAAGGATAAACGAGAAGGGTCTCGATTTCTTCGTTTCTGTTTCTCCGGAGGTTCCGACGACCGTCATCGGCGATGAATTAAGAATTGTTCAGATTTTAAATAACCTTTTGTCAAACGCCACGAAGTTTACAAGCGTTGGCAAAATCGCACTTGAGATATTCAAAACCGGCAAGGTCGGCAACAAGGTTGAGCTGTTTTTCATCGTTGTGGACAGCGGAATCGGAATCGACAGAGCGGACCTTTCAAAGCTTTTCAAGAGCTTTTCGCAGGTTGACGCTTCGATATCGAGAAACTTTGGCGGAACGGGCCTTGGACTTAATATCACAAAGCAGCTTGTCGAGATGATGGGCGGAGCGATTGAATGCGAGAGTGAGAAGGACAAGGGAAGCACATTTTCTTTTTCCATATGGCTTGAGGTTCCTGCAGGAGAGCAGGCCAACGAAGATGACTACGAGGACGAGATAGACGAGTATGTAGCCAAGGCCGAAGCAGACGCAATCTCCGAGGAGGAAGCCGAGGAAGAGAAAGACTTAAAGACCTTTGGCTCGGAGGAAAATATTGCCGAGCTTGACAGAAGACTTTCGAAGCTTATCCTTTGCGTCGAGATGCAAAACTGGGAGAGAGCGGAGATTTTTGCGGACAGCGTAAAGCAGCTTACAACTGATGCTCCGAAAGAGATAAAGACCGCAGCACTTCACCTTAAGATGAACGTGCAAAAAGAGAATTACGAGAAAGTTACTGAAGACTATCAGCAGCTTTTGGAATATTTGAAAGACTACAAGGAGGTATAACCGTGGACGACATGAGAATGAGTGCCGCCAACGTTATGATTGTGGATGACGTCGAAGTCAACCGCTTCGTTCTTGGCGGAATCATTGAAGATATGGGTCACACTCCCATAATGGCCGAAAACGGAAAGGAAGCTTTAAAGCTAATCAAAACTACCCGGCCCAATTTGATTCTTCTCGACGTATCCATGCCCGAGATGGACGGATACGAGCTTTGCAAAAAGCTGAAGAGAGATATGCTCTATAAGGATATCCCGATCATTTTCATATCCGCTTACGACACTCCTGAAGATGTAGTCAAAGGCTTTGAAGTGGGAAGTGAGGATTATATCACGAAGCCCTTCATCCCCGAGGAGGTTAAGGCAAGAGTAGGCGTTCACCTTAAGGTTTACAACGCAACTCATTCACTCCTTGAGATGAACAGGAAACTTCGAATCTCTGTAAAAGAGCAGCTTAAGCAGATGGAGCAGGAAAAAAAGAGCGTGCTCTACGGACTTGCCGGAGTTGCGAGAAAGAATGCAAGCTATGACGAGAAGCACATGGAGAGGCTTCAGTATAACTGCAAGGTTTTAACACAGGCGATGCAGCTTTCTCCTACATACGAAAGAGTAATCTCCGATTCCTACGTTTCGACAATAGAGATTGCAGCACCTTTATGCGATATCGGTAACATCACGATTCCTATGGAGATTCTTGCCAAGAAGGATAAGCTTACGGAAGAAGAGCGTGCTCTTATGGAGACGCATACCACGAAGGGCGCCCAGATTCTTAAGGATATAGGAAACTTCAACGATTATAACGACTACATGAAGGTGGCCGTTGATATCGCACAGGATCATCACGAGAACTGGGACGGTTCGGGTTATCCTTCGGGTAAGAGCGGAAACGAGATTCCCCTTGCGGCCCAGATTGTGTCGATTGTTGACGTATTCTGTGCTCTTACGGAAGACAGGAGCTACCGTAAGGCTTATGACGTTGATAAGGCTATGGAGAT
>JAGACI010000049.1 GCA_017614185.1 Lachnospiraceae bacterium
AGTCCTTTTTCAAGAACTACCTTTGAAATGTCATCGGGATTCTCAAGAACTGCACTGTGTGTAAGAGCAGAACCAACTGTTGTAACAATACCCTCGCCGACTCTCGCAAGTACTGTAGCTTCACCTGCACCACCGATTAACTGGTTGATGTTGGTTCTTACTGTAACTCTGGCCTTAACCAAAAGCTCAATACCGTCTTTTGCCACTGCTGAAATCTGAGGAGTTTCAATAACCTTGGGGGTTACGCTCATCTTAACAGCTTCAAATACGTTACGTCCTGCAAGATCGATTGCGGATGCCTGCTCAAAGCTTAAATCCATTCCGGCTCTCTCAGCTGCAATCAAAGCATTTACTACGTTATCAACGTTACCGCCTGCAAGAAGATGAGCCTCAAGTTCATTTGTTTTTACCTTGATTCCGGCTTTGGTTGCCTTAATCATAGGTCCTACAATCTTAGCGGGTCTTACACGACGAATCTTCATTCCTACAAGTGTAAAGATTCCGATTTTAACTCCGCTCGCTACTGCTGAAATCCACATTCCAACAGGAATAACTGTGAAAAATACCATGAGTGCGATAATGACTATCGCTGCAATAATAATAGATCCCTGCATTTAATTACCCTCCCTGACAAAAATTTTATTGTTTTTGATTTCTGTAATTACAAGGTCTGTTCCTTTTGTAATAAACTCGCCGGATGATAAGATATCTAACTTCACTCCGTCGAACTCGCCTTTACCTGAAGGCTTCAAATCGGTTGCAGCAATACCTTTCTTGCCGATTAAGTATTCCATATCCTTACCGTCAATGAAAAGGTCTTTGCCTTGAACCTCGGTATCAAGCTTTATCGGTGATTTAACCTTCTTGGAGTTAAACACGATTATGCTGATAACAAGCAATACTGCAATTATTACGATTGCGATGACGCCAACGATTATCCTTTCCGAAGTGGTTCTTCCGGTAAGAAATACGCCGACAGCTGCGCAAATCGCTCCGCTTATTCCGGGAATTCCGAATCCGGGCATATAAAACTCAATGCCAAGAAGTACAATTCCGATAAGCAAAACCACAATACCTAAAATTTGAATTGCTTCCATGCTATGCTCCTTTCTCAAACGATACTCTGAAGGCTGTTTCTTCCTCGTTTGAAGTTAATGTAATACTTCCCATGTTGGATGAGAGGATTTCGGATACGATGGATAATCCCATTCCGTGTCCTTCCTCTTTCTTGGTAGAAAAACCTCTTTTAAAAATGCTCTCCCTGATTTCCTCCGGAATCTCCGGTCCGTTGTTTTCTACGCAAAAGATATATCTGTCGGATGTTTCGGTGATATCAATTCTTACCTTCTTGGTCTCCCTCTCTGACTCCTTTAGAGCCCTGAAGGCATTGTCGATAAGATTTGATAAGACTTTGCAAAGCTCCCAGTCTTCTATCGAAAGCTTTGAAAGATCGGATTTGACTTCAATCACAAATTCAATCCCTCTGGATTCCGCTTCTGCAGATTTGGCTGCAAGAAGTGCGTTTATTGCGGGTTTTGAAGTCTTGATGGCTTTACCTGTCTTTAAAAGATCTTTGTATACGGTTCTTAGGTAGGAGTTCATGTCCTCGTACTCCTTAAGTTCCATGAGCCCGTATATAACCTGTAAGTGATTCAGGTAATCATGCCTGTCCATTCTTAGCTTGTCATTAAGCCGTCCAAGATTCTCAATGCTTTCGCGAAGAGTTTCATTTCTGCTTTTAAGCTTCATGTAGCTTCTTAGCAAAAGAAGAATACAGGTCATCAGCGTGACTACCGATATGACAATTAAAGTCAGGTAAAACTTTGTCTCCGTCACCTTTGTCCTCCATGGTGTAAGCATAGCATATTCGAATGCTCAAACAACCAATCCTTCTTCAATTATACAAATTTCGCTCTGAAATGTCATTGTCAGATACCAAAAGGACCGCACAAATATGTGCGGCCCGTAAAATTATTCTGTATATAGCTTATCAAGTAAGGTTTCAAAATCCTTCTTGCCCCAGATAGCAGGGCAGGGATATAAAGGATTTGCTTCCTTTATCGCTCTTTTTATAATCTCGTTATAGTCTTCCTTCTTAAGAGGAACCAGCTTTGCAGGAATTCCCATCTTGCTGTTTAATTCCTTGATGGCGTTAACAAAGTTCTTTGCTTTCTCTTCCTCATTGGCGCCATATATTCCCGCTGCGTCCGCAAGTTCGGCAAGTCTCTTATAAGCTGCGGCTCCAAACTGCTCCATTACATAAGGAAGAATGATAGCGTTTGCTTCACCGTGAGGAACACCGTATAGTCCTCCGACTGCATGTGCAACGGCATGAACGTATCCTACAAAGTTTGTTGTAAATGCAATGCCCGCTTCAAATGAGGCGTAAAGCATCTCATCTCTTGCATCGATATTGCTTCCGTCCTCATAAACAGTAAGGATGTTGTCAAAGATAAGTCTTACTGCGTGAAGAGCTTTCTCCTTAACCATCTTTGAAGCAAAGTTGTTGGTATATGCTTCCACTGCATGGGTAAGTGCATCCATTCCTGTAGATGCAGTAATTCCGGCAGGAACCGTAAGTGTGAGATCGGCATCAAGAACTGCAAATTTCGGAATAACGCAGAAGTCATTAAGAGCGTATTTGTAATGTCTTCCGTCTATAGTATCCGTAATGACTGCTGCCCCTGTAGCCTCTGAACCTGTACCCGCCGTTGTGGGAACCGCATAAATATCAGGAAGGATTCTAAGAATCTTGAATACGCCTCGCATCTTCCTGATGGGTTTCCTGCTTACTGCCAGCGCGCCGACTACCTTGGCACAATCTATAACGCTTCCTCCACCGACTGCAACAATCGCTTCACAGTTGCCCTTCTTGTACTCATCAAAGGCTTCCATTGCGAGTTCAACCGTAGGCTCATGGTCAACCTTTGAAAATACCGTGGTATCAATACCCTCATTCTTAAACGCCTCAAAAAGCTTAATCAGGGCGCCGCTTTCAATGAAAAACGGGGCAGTGACGATAAAGACACTCTTTTTGCCACGCTTTTTCATGTGAGCAGGAATACCGGCAAGGATACCGCTTCCCTTCATTACTTCAGGCTGCC